>CAZLUS010000001.1:0-6531 GCA_964562775.1 uncultured Flavobacteriaceae bacterium
GATAAAACATTGAGTTTCAAACACAAAGAAGGCGGAGATATCTCCGCCTTTTTGTTTCAAATTTTACACAAAGCATAACCTACTTACGCTATGGTTCTACAAATGTATTGTATACTACAAGCTTATATAAAAAAATTGGTTAAAGCACTTTTTAATTAGGTTAAAATACCCATATATATAACTACTGCTTTAAAGAATTAAGCTGATATAATATAGTTTATATAAAATAAAAAGGCGGAGATTACCTCCGCCTTTTCCCCAAATCTTACCATGAACTTAACCTACTTATGTTATGGTCCTACAAATGTATTGTATACTAAAGCTATTATAAAAAAAATTGGTTGAGGCACTCCTAATTTGGTTGAAATACCAAATCTATTTTTATATAATAAAGTAAAAATGATTATTGAACTCGAAGAAATAATTTGTAGAAAATAAAAAAGGCGGAGATGTCTCCGCCTTTTTTCCCCAAATCTTACCATGAACTTAACCTACTTATGCTATGGTAGTATCAAAACTAGTTTGTATACCGACCAACGCAACTAAAATAACGCTGAACTGTCATTTTTATCGACGTAATGCACAGATGGCAAAAAATGCATATTAATACGCACGTTCATTTTTGCCCTCATAAAAGTTTATAAAAGCTCTATTTACTACTCTATTGCCTCCAGGCGTTGGGTAATTTCCTGTAAAATACCAGTCTCCAAGATTTTTTGGACATGCCTCATGAAGATTCTCTATAGTTTGATAAATAATTTCAACCTGAGCGTTAATACTCGAAGGGCTTAACAGTTCTCCTATTTTCTTTGAAATTTCTACAGCCGTAAAAGGTTTATAGAATTCTTGAACGTAGTTAACAACATCTTTATCTTTAGATTTTACCTGAGCAAGGCATTTCTTATAAATACCTTCTATTACATTGGTTGTTCCTTTTTCTTCATGTAATGCCAATGCGGCTTTAAAAGCTATAAAATCTTCTAATTTAGCCATATCAATACCGTAGCAATCTGGATATCTTATTTGCGGAGCAGAAGACACAACAATTATTTTTTTAGGAGATAACCTGTCTAACATTCTAAGAATACTCTTTTTAAGGGTAGTTCCTCTTACAATACTATCATCAATAATAACAAGGCTATCTTCTTTGCGAACAGATCCGTACGATATATCGTAAACATGAGCAACCAAATCATCTCTACTACTGTCTTGCGTTATAAAAGTCCTAAGCTTAGCATCTTTAATGGCAACTTTTTCTATTCTTGGTCTTATTTCTAAAATTTTATGCAGTTGCTCTTTTGTAATACCTGCACCAATTGCTAAAATTTGCTCCTCTTTTTTTCTGTTTAAGTAATTCTGTGCTTCTTTTACCATTCCAAAAAAAGAAGTTTCAGCTGTATTGGGGATGTAAGAAAAAACAGTGTTTGTGATATCGTTATTAATGGCTTTAAGAATTTGAGGAAAAACTAATTCGCCCAATTTTTTTCGTTCTGTATATATTTCTTTATCACTCCCTCTAGAAAAATAGATGCGTTCAAAAGAACAAGCTTTACGTTCTGTTGAGGGTAAAATTTCTTCAAAAGAAACATCACCGCTCTTTTTAATTATAATAGCGTGCCCAGGATCCAGCTCCTTAACATCATCATACGTGACATTAAATACTGTCTGTATAGCTGGTCTTTCTGATGCTATAACAACAACTTCATCATCTTTATAATAATAACTAGGTCTAATGCCTGCAGGGTCTCTTAACATAAAAGCATCTCCATGGCCTACTAAACCTCCTATAGCATATCCACCATCCCAATTTTTAACAGCTTTCCGTAATACCTTAGCAAGATTTAAACGGTCTGCAATTAGCGGACTAGCTTCTCTTTTATTAAAGCCTTCCTTTTTTATTTGTTTGTATATTTTGGCTACAGCGTCATCTAAGAAATGGCCTATTTTTTCCATTACGGTAACCGTATCTGCCATTTCTTTCGGGTGTTGACCCAGCGCAACTAAATTCTCGAAGAGCTCATCAACATTAGTCATATTAAAATTACCAGCAACAATTAGATTACGATGCATCCAATTGTTTTGCCTTAAAAATGGGTGTACACTCTCAATACTATTTTTACCAAAAGTACCATAGCGTACATGACCTAATAAAAGCTCACCTATATATGGGATTTCCTTTTTTTGGCGGCTAACATCCTCAGATAAGCCTTCATTTTCTTCAAGAGACTTATTTATTCTATCATTTATTTGTTCAAAAATATCTTGTATAGGGTGTTGTTCTGCAGAGCGAACTCTACTCATATATCGCTCTCCAGGTTCCATTTCTAATTTAATGCTTGCAAAACCAGCACCGTCTTGTCCACGGTTGTGCTGCTTTTCCATCATAAGGTACATTTTGTTTACACCATAAAAGGCTGTACCGTATTTTTCTTTATAATATTCGAGAGGTTTTAATAGTCGAATTAAAGAAATTCCACATTCGTGTTTAATGGGATCACTCATGTATCTATAAAATAAAAATGCCCCGAATCTTCAGGGCAAGGGTTATTGTAATTCAATATTAAATTGCGTCAAGGTTTTAAATTGATGCAATCTACTATCGACTTCTTTTTTATTTAATGTCTGCATACGCTCCGTTCCAAACTTTTCTACACTAAAAGAAGCTAGATTAGAACCATGTATTACAGCGTTTTTCATATTCTCAAATGATATATCTTCTGATGCTGCTAAATGCCCAGCGAAACCACCAGCAAAGGTGTCTCCTGCTCCAGTGGGGTCAAAAACTTCTTCTAAAGGAAGTGCCGGAGCAAAAAAGATTTGTTGTTTATGAAACAATAAGGCACCATGCTCTCCTTTTTTAATTACAACATAATCTGGACCCATTTCTTGTATTTTAGCAGCAGCTTTAACTAAAGAATACTCGTTAGTTAATTGCCTAGCTTCCTCATCATTAATGGTAATTACATCAATTTCTTTTATGACTGCTAACAATTCTTTTAGCGCATTGTCCATCCAAAAATTCATTGTATCTAAAATGATAAGTCTTGGTCGCTTTTTCATTTGGTTAATTACGCTTAATTGCACACCCGGATGTAAATTTCCTAACATTACGACATCTGCATTTTTGTAATTATCTGGAACAACTGGATTAAAATCTGCCAGCGTATTTAACTCCGTCACTAAGGTGTCACGCGTATTCATATCATTATGGTACTTGCCACTCCAGAAAAAGGTTTTTCCTCCTTTTACCACCTCAACACCAGAAAGGTCAATATTTCTATCTGAAAGTAAATTCAAATATTCTTGAGGAAAATCGTCCCCAACAATAGAAATTATGCAAGAGTCTAAATGAAACCTTGAAGCAGCCAAACCTATAAAAGTTGCAGCACCACCAAGTATTTTGTCTGTTTTCCCAAAAGGAGATTCAATGGCATCAAAAGCAAGGGTGCCTACAATTAAAAGTTTGCCCATTAATTAGAATTTTGGTGCAAATATATAGCTATTTCTAAAACTATTTCCTTCCAAAATCCGCAGGAATTTCACCCCATGCTTTTGTTTCCCATTTAACAATAGGTGTATTGTAAGAATTAGACGCTAACCATTTTTCTGCGCGCTCAATAAGTTCAAAAACAATTGCATTTTTGGCATTTGGCTTTAGTTTAGTCTTACAGGTTTTTCTTCTCACCCAACCCATAGCGATTCTAGAGTCAGTGTAAATAATTCTATCGCTTTTTTGTTGTTTTAGAAAAGCTAAACCATGTACTAAAGCTAAAAATTCACCTATATTATTAGTGCCTTGCTCAAATGGGCCTTGTTTAAATAATTTCTTTTTTGTCTTAGTGTCTACCCCTTGATACTCCATAACACCAGGGTTTCCACTAGAAGCAGCATCCACAGCAATTGAATGCATATTTGGATCGCCAATTTTTAATAATTCTTCTGGGCTAAGTGAGGGCTTTCCTTTTTTTGTTCCTTTATATTCTAGATAGTTTCCGTTAAAAGCTTTTTTAGCTTCAGCAAATGTGGAGAAGGATTTGTATTCTGCACCTTTAATTCCTGCTATCTGTGCTTTACAGTCTTCCCAAGATTCAAAAATACCGGTGCGTTTCCCTTTCCAAACTACATAAAACTTTTGTTTTTTAGCCATTAGTAAGGAGTAGTTTTTCTAGTACTTTTGGAAAATGCTCATACTCTAATTCATGTACTTTTTCTGCAATTTGCGCTATGGTATCAGTAGTAGAAATAGGCGTTTTCGCTTGATAAATTATAGCGCCTTCGTCATAGTTTTCGTTTACAAAATGAATTGTTATTCCTGTTTCTAGCTCTTCATTTTCTTTAACCGCTTCATGTACTTTAGTGCCGTACATTCCTTTTCCTCCATATTTAGGAAGCAGGGCAGGATGTATGTTTACAATTTTATTTGGGAAAGCAGCAACGAAATTTGTAGGTATTTTCAGTAGAAAACCAGCTAAAACAATTAAATCGGGCTTTTGCGATTCTAAAAAATCTAAAATTACTTTAGAACCAGAAAAAGCAGTTTTATTAAAATAAATTACTGGAATATTTAATCTTTTACAACGATCTATAACAGGAGCAGTGTTCTTATTAGTAAGTACTGCGGAGACCTCTATTTCAATACTATTACGAAAATAGGTGATAATATTTTCTGCATTAGAACCCGAACCCGAAGCAAATAGTATTATACGTTTCATCAAAATTATTAGAAAATTAAAACTACTGCTAAATTAAGCTGGTTGAGCTTAAAAAAAGTAATTTACAATACATTTTATCTACAAATGATGTATTTAATCTAAAGTTTTATATTTTTGCCCCATTAAATTTTTTAAAAACAATATTATTATGTCAGACATTGCATCAAGAGTAAAAGCTATCATAGTTGATAAATTAGGAGTTGATGAAAATGAGGTGGTCCCTGAAGCAAGTTTCACCAACGATTTAGGTGCAGATTCATTAGACACTGTGGAACTTATTATGGAATTCGAAAAAGAATTCGATATTCAAATTCCAGATGATCAAGCGGAAAACATTGCTACAGTAGGTCAAGCTACAAGTTATATAGAAGAAGCTAAGTAATTTTATGATTTCTTAGTTTAAAGATTATAAATTATCCATGTGGTAATACCTGCATGGATAATTTTTTTTAATTTAATGCGCAATAGGTTAAAAAATTAGTTCTATGCAATTAAAAAGAGTTGTTGTTACCGGATTAGGAGCCCTAACCCCTATCGGAAATAATATCGAAACCTATTGGGATGGACTTATAAAAGGAAAAAGCGGTTCAGCCCCTATAACGTATTACGAAACTGAAAAGTTCAAAACAAAATTTGCTTGTGAACTTAAAGGTTTCGACCCATTAAATTTTTTCGATAGAAAAGAAGCAAGAAAACTAGATCGCTTTGCACAGTACGCATTGGTTTCTTCAGACGAAGCTATTGCCGACTCTGGTCTTGATCTAGATAAAATAGATAAGTTTAAAGCAGGTGTAGTTTGGGGAGCAGGAATAGGTGGCTTAGAAACTTTTCAAAATGAGGTTTTAAACTTTGCCGCAGGTGATGGCACACCACGTTTTAATCCTTTCTTTATCCCAAAAATGATTGCAGATATTGCCCCTGGTAATATATCAATCAAACATGGTTTTATGGGGCCAAACTATACCACGGTTTCGGCTTGTGCATCTTCTGCAAATGCTATGATAGATGCTTTAAACTATATTCGTTTAGGACATTGTAATGTTGTAGTTACTGGTGGTAGTGAAGCCGCAGTCACTATTGCAGGTATGGGAGGTTTTAATGCAATGCATGCCTTGTCTACAAGAAATGATAGTCCAGAAACAGCCTCAAGGCCTTTTGACGCAACTAGAGATGGTTTTGTTTTAGGCGAAGGAGCAGGAGCATTAATTCTAGAAGAATATGAACATGCTAAAGCTAGAGGCGCAAAAATTTATGCTGAAGTTTTAGGAGGCGGACTCTCTAGTGATGCTTACCACATGACAGCTCCACATCCAGAAGGTATAGGTGTAGTAAAAGTGATGGAAAACTGTCTTGAAAATGCTGGTTTAGAAGCTAAAGATGTTGATGCCATTAATACACACGGTACATCAACTCCTTTAGGAGATGTAGCCGAGTTAAAAGCAATTTCTAAAGTATTTGGTGCACACGCATCTAATATTAATATAAATTCTACCAAGTCTATGACTGGACATTTATTGGGAGCTGCTGGAGCTATTGAGGCCATTGCCTCTATTTTGGCAATGAAACACAGTATAGTTCCGCCAACAATAAATCATACCACTGTAGATGAAAATATAGATCCTTCTCTAAATTTAACGCTAAATAAAGCTCAAAAAAGAGAAGTTAATGTCGCCATGAGCAACACCTTTGGATTTGGAGGGCATAACGCTTGTGTTTTATTCAAAAAAATTGGCTAATATTACATATGAAATTTTATCCTAAAATATTTAATTCCTATCCAGAAGCGGATAGGAATTTTTTTTTGGGAATAAAAGAAATT
>CAZLUS010000001.1:6631-27962 GCA_964562775.1 uncultured Flavobacteriaceae bacterium
TTGGTGATAGAATGGTGTCAAAAACAAAAGAAGAGTTTCATTTATGATGTTTATGAAGATACAGGAAATGACACACTAAAACACTTTGCCGTTAAGCTCACCATAGGTGATAAAATTGCTGCCAAAGCCAGAGCAACATCTAAGAAAAAGGCAGAAGAAAAAGCTTCAAAAAGAGCATATTTTGCGCTACAAGACCAAATAGATAGCATTTAGAATAGCAAAAAGGGCTCAACTCTAACGTTTTCGTTCTTTTTAAAGTGGTAAACATCGCGTGCAAGTAGGCTAATTAAGCTATAAATTCTATATTTACAGTTCGCTTAAATTTAATGGTAACAACTCATAAGATATCGACAGCTTTTTATGACGATTCTTTTAGGCTCATTGCAGTGCATTGTGGTTTAGAAGGTTATGCCATGGCGTATCATTTAAATAGCGCTATTAAGCTTCAATTAAATAGAAGAGAAGAAAAAGAAGGTGCAGAGACAGAATCTTTTCCCATCTACGAATGGAAAGACGAATTGAACGATTGTTACTGGACGCTTATTACTAATACTATTAAAGAAGAAAAACAAAACGAATCCTTCGGTCTTTTCTTAAATGAAATAACAGTTGATAAGGTACACCTTGTAGAAGAACGCAAAGAAGTAGACTATTTTTTAAAGCTAGAAGCGGACAATACAAGATTACTAGATGAAGCAGTAAAAAAAATTAATTTGATTCCAAAAGTAGTCACAGCCTATCATATAGATGTTGCTACTTTAAAATCAAAAAGAAACTTAATTTTCTAAATATGCCTACAAATAAAAAAACAAAAATAGTTGCAACGCTAGGGCCGGCAACATCTAATAAAGATGTTTTAAAAAAGATGATGAAAGCTGGCGCAGATGTTTTTCGTATTAATTTTTCTCATGCCAACTATGATGATGTTATAGAGCGTATTAAAATGATACGTGAACTTAATGAAGAAACAGGTCAATACACTACTATTTTAGCAGATTTGCAAGGCCCTAAACTTAGAGTAGGCGTAATGGGAGGTGAAGTTGTAGTAGCTCCCGGAGACGAAATCTCTTTTGTTACAGGAAAACCTTTTGAAGGTAATTCTGAGCGCGTTTATATGAACTATACTAATTTCCCTAAAGATGTAAAGGCTGGAGAAAATATTTTGTTAGACGACGGGAAACTTATGTTTGAGGTGCTTTCTACTAATGGAAAAGATGAGGTAAAAGCCAAAGTAATACAGGGAGGCCCTTTAAAATCTAAGAAAGGGGTAAACCTACCTAACACAAACATATCCTTGCCCGCACTTACAGAAAAAGATATAAAAGATGCCATTTTTGCTATCTCTCAAGAGGTAGATTGGATTGCATTATCCTTTGTTCGTTTTAGTCAAGATTTAATAGACCTTCAAAATTTAATTAAAGAACACTCAGAACATAAGATTCCTATTATTGCTAAAATAGAGAAACCAGAAGCTGTAGAAAATATAGAAAAGATTGTGGCGTATTGCGATGGTTTAATGGTGGCACGTGGAGATTTAGGAGTAGAAATTCCTGCACATGAGGTTCCTTTAATTCAGAAAAAGTTAGTGCTTACAGCTAAGAGGGCAAGAATACCTGTAATTATAGCAACGCAGATGATGGAGACTATGATTACAAGTTTAACGCCTACAAGAGCAGAGGTTAACGATGTAGCAAATTCTGTTATGGATGGTGCCGATGCTGTAATGCTTTCTGGTGAAACTTCTGTAGGTAATTACCCAGTGCAGGTCATTGAAAAAATGTCCAGTATTCTAAAAAGTGTAGAAGGTTCAGATTTGGTAACAGTACCTCAAAATCCGCCTCATATTCGCACAAAAAGATATATTACAAAATCTATTTGCTACCATGCCGCGTTAATGGCAAATGAGATACAAGCACGGGCTATATCTACACTTACCAATAGTGGTTATACAGCTTTTCAAATCTCCGCCTGGAGACCTAGCGCACATATTTTAGTGTTTACTTCTAACAGAAGAATCTTAACACAATTAAACCTCCTTTGGGGTGTTAAAGCCTTTTATTACGATAAGTTTGTCTCTACAGACGAAACTATAGATGATGTAAATCAAATAGCATGTAAAAAAGGATATTTAGATGTTGGTGATATGCTAATTAGCCTTGCTGCGATGCCTATTAAAGAAAAAGGAATGGTGAATACTTTACGCGTTACTGAGATTGAAACGTGTAATTTCTAAAGAATCTTTTTTAGATATATCATCTTAAGTTTTATTACTAAAAGAAATTTAAACAGTTTTTTTACTCCCCGAGTTAGGTTTCATTTTATTTGCGACAAAAGCAACAGTTAAACACTTTAAAAAAACAAAATGAAAAAAGTTATTGCAATTTTAGTATTAGTTATCGGGACCGTATTTTCTGTTAATGCACAAGATGCTGCGACAAAAGAAAAAATGATGAAAGATGGTGTACAAACCATTTCTCTAGAGCAAGTCCCAGGGGAGTTTGTTCAAAAAGGGCTAACAGTATCTGAAGGTACTTATGTTTTCGAAATTTCGAATAACAATGTAGGTCACAATGTAGGTTTTGTATTGGTTGAAAAAGGAAAAGATATTTCTAATGCTGAAAATCATATAAAAACAGCATATGTTACAGCTCAAGTAGAAAATAATCAAAAACAAAATTCTAACCCTACAATGCTAAAAAAAGGTGAATACGTTTACTTTTGCCCGTTAAACCCAACGGCTACTGATAACACATTAACAGTAAAGTAAATCAATCTGATTAAAAAAGCTCCATTTCTTTTTAAGAAATGGAGCTTTTTTTATTTTCTTAAATTAGAATCTTTAAATAACGATTGGGCAATACTTTTTGCCAAATGAATAGGCCATTCATTTTTATGAAGATGACTTTCTGTAACTGCCCCTTCATATAATAAATATATCCCCCCTGTTATTTTCTCTTTTTCTGCGATAGAAATATTAGCAATAGTGTCTCCAACTATCTCCCCTAAAAATAAGAGGAGTTCTTTTTTTTGTTTTTGAATTACATTTAAAATTTTCTTATTGGAAGGTGATATCTCTCCCATAGTTTTTATCCCCCAGCAACCATAAAAATTTTCTTTACGGTAAAGGTCTCTTAGAAAATCGAAAATACTTAACAGCTTTTGTTGACTAGAATTTCTTTGATTAGCAAAGGCTCTAAATTCTTCTAAAAATTGTGTGTGTCTATGTTCTAAATAAGCTACACAAATAGACTCTTTAGATCTAAAATGGTGATATAAAGTGGCTTTCGCAATTTTGGTTTTTGCAATTATTTCGTTAATTCCAGTAGAATTATAGCCATTGGTATAGAATAATTCGCTTGCTGTATTAACTATAAGCTGCTTAGTATCAATCTTTCCCATTTTTAAAGATACTAAAAAGCGAGGCAATGTTTTTTTAAAAATCAAACTTCAATTGAAAAGAGATGTCCTTTTCTAAATTTGGCGTCGACTTATTCGTTTTATTACTATTTAAATTTGCCAAAGAAATGCCAAGTAACCTAACTGAGTTTTCTAATTTTTGTTGGTAGAGTAATTCTTTAGCAGTTTCAAAAATAAGAGCTTTATTTGCTACAAAATAAGGCAATGTTTTGCTACGCGTTTGAAGCGTAAAATCACTGTATTTTATTTTTAGCGTAATCGTTTTTCCTGCTACTTTAGATTTTTTAAGCCTTTTGTCTAATTCGCTAGCTATATTATCTAGTCTTTCAAGCATAAAAACTTCGCTGCTTAAATTTTCACTAAATGTACGTTCTGCACCAACCGATTTTGCAATACGATGTGGCTTAACTTCGCTTAAATGAACACCACGAACAACATTGTAGTAAAAGGCGCCATTTTTGCCAAAATTACTGTTTAGAAAATCTAAAGATTTTTGTTTTAAATCTGTCCCTGTAAAGATTCCTAATTTATACATTTTCTCTGCTGTAACTTTACCTACACCATAGAATTTACGAATCTCTAAGTTTTCTAAAAAGGACAGCACTTCTTCTGGGTTTACAGTTTTTTGCCCATTAGGTTTATTATAATCACTAGCTATTTTGGCAATAAACTTATTAATGGATATTCCTGCCGATGCCGTTAAACCTGTTTTTTCAAAAATCTTTTGACGTATTTCTTCTGCTATTAATGTTGCCGAAGGACTTCCCTTTTTATTTTCAGTTACATCTAAATAGGCCTCATCTAAAGACAACGGTTCCACTAAATCCGTATATTCAAAAAATACAGTGCGTACTTGTTGTGAGATTTCTTTATAACGATCAAAACGGGGTTTTACAAAAATTAAATCGGGACAATTTCGTTTTGCAATAAAGCCACTCATAGCACTTCGCACTCCGTATTTTCTGGCTTCATAGCTTGCTGCAGACACAACTCCTCTTACGGATCCGCCACCAACAGCAACAGGTTTTCCTTTTAGCTCCGGATTATCATGCTGCTCTACAGATGCATAAAAGGCATCCATATCAACATGGATAATTTTTCGTAAAGGAAAATCAAAAACCATACTCAAATTTAGGCTATATTTAAATGTATGAAAACTATCCGTAGCTTATGAATAACTTAGAAATAGAGTGTAAGTTTTTAATAAAACCTAATTAGTTAGGCAATGGAGATGCTAAATATTACAACTCGCAGTTGAGCAAAAACCTATTTAAAGGCTATAAGGCACTATTAAACTGCTCTAAAAAGCGCACATCGTTTTCACTAAGTAAGCGAATATCAGAAATTTGATGAAGTAATAAGGCAATACGATCAATCCCCATACCAAAAGCAAAACCAGAATAAATATCTGGATCTATGCCGCAATTGCTTAAAACATTTGGATCTACCATGCCACAGCCCATAATTTCTAACCAGCCTGTGCCTTTAGTCATTTTATAATCTGTTTCTGTTTCTAAGCCCCAATACACATCTACTTCTGCACTTGGCTCAGTAAACGGAAAATAAGATGGGCGCAATCTAATCTTAGATTTACCAAACAGTTCTGATGTAAAGTATTGTAAGGTCTGCTTTAAATCTGCAAACGATACATTTTTATCTACATACAAACCTTCTACTTGATGAAAAAAGCAATGTGATCGGGCAGAAATAGCTTCATTTCTATATACTCTCCCTGGAGATATAGTTCTAATAGGAGGTTTGTTATTCTCCATGTAACGTACTTGTACAGAAGAAGTATGCGTGCGTAACAAAACATCTGGATCTTTATTTACAAAGAAAGTATCTTGCATATCACGCGCTGGATGATATTCTGGTAAATTTAGTGCTGTAAAATTGTGCCAGTCGTCTTCAATTTCTGGTCCTTCAGAAACATTAAAACCTATTCTAGAGAAAATATCAATAATCTGGTTTTTTACAATAGAAATAGGGTGTCTTGCGCCAATTTCTATAGGCTCACCAGGGCGAGTTAAATCTCCATATATGCCACTGTTTTCTGATTGATTTTCTAGTGCCGATTTTAAAGAATTTACCTTTTCAGTCGCACTAGTTTTTAATTGATTTATAACCTGACCAAACTCCTTTTTTTGGTCGTTAGGAACATTTTTAAATGCTGCAAAAAAATCATTAAGCAAGCCTTTTTTGCCTAAATACTTAATTCGAAATGTCTCAATTTCGTCTTTAGAGCTTGAAGCAAATTTTTCTACTTCAACTAAATGTTCTTTTATGGTCTCAATCATGATTGATGGCACTATTAACTAGCAAATTTAGTGCTTTTTTAATCCTCCTCCTAGTTTTGAAAAATCTAGATTATACTTCATCTTTAATATTTCCCTGCACCCAATTGAGACAAGCATCAAAATTTTTAAAGATATTTTCTTTAGGTATTAAGTCTGGAATAATATCAATTTTTTCCATCATAAGCCTAGGTTGGTTCTGGATATCCACTAAGAGTACCGTAACCCTATTCTTTTTTAATTCTTGCACTACCTCTTCCATAGTATATAATCCAGATTGATCCATATAGTGCATTAAATCCATACGAATGATTACTGCATTGGCGGTGTCAGGAATTTGCTGTGCTAGTTGTTGAAATTCATTATTTGATCCAAAAAACAGCGGACCTTTTAAATGCTTTATAAATACTTCTTCCTTAAGTTTTGTTGGAAAATTTTTTTCATCTTTCCAAGGGGTTTCTTCTAGAGGAGCAACATTGGAACGTTCAGCCGTAAGGTCTCCAATTTTTTTCATAAAAAGCAAAGAGGCAAAAATAAGTCCAATCCCTACCGCATAGACTAGATTCCACGTAGATGAAAGCACAAAAACTAGCACCATAATGATTACTTCGGAGCTTAATTTTAAGGGGCCAAACTTTATATCTTTAGGCAAATAAGGTATTGCTTTAAGCCCTTTATAATCCATAACCCCAATACCAACTGTAATTAGAATACCCGCTAATACTGCTGCTGGTATTTGTGATGCTACAGGGCCAAGCGCAAGTAAAATAATTAGAAGTAGTACTGCTGCAACCATACCAGATAGGCGAGTTTTACCTCCAGATTTTATGTTGATTACCGTTCTAATAGTTGCACCTGCTCCAGGGATTCCCCCAAACAGCGCTGCAATACTGTTTCCTATACCTTGACCAACAAGTTCTTTATTAGGTTTGTGTTTAGTTTGCGTCATATTATCCGCAATAACAGAAGTTAAAAGAGAATCAATAGCACCTAATAAAGCTAGGGTCAATGCCGTAAAAAAATAAGGGAGAATATTGCCAATTTTAAACCCTGTAAATATTTCAAAATTTGGAATTGGTAAGCCCCCCGGGATTTCTTGAATCGGTCTATAATTCAACCCAAATCCATAGGCGACACCTGTAATCAATACCAAGGCAACTAAGGTGCTTGGAATTGCTGTTGTAATTCGTTTAAAGCCATAAATGATAATAATGGTTGCAAGCGCTAAAGCAAATTCTAACCAATTAATAGCATTCAATGCACGCCCTAAAACTTTAAAAGTGCCTATAACTCCAGAGGCATTATTTGCTGCTAAAGTTTTAGCCTCTTTTATAATTGTAGCATCTGTTATTGTCTCTGCTTTTGTAATTGTCTGCGCAAAATCTTCTGTAGTAAGAAAGCGGTCTTCTTTATTTTCTGACAAATACGATTTTAATATTTTTTCTTTTGCAGCAGGTTTATATTGATTTACATATTCTAGATCTTCATTTGGATAATACCCAATTGCTGGGAGTATTTGTGTCACTAAAATAATTATTCCAATAGCAGTCATAAAACCTGAAACTACGGGATAAGGGATATACTTTATGTAGGTTCCAAGACCTAAACCTCCTAAAACAATTTGCATTAAACCTGCCAATAAGAATACGGTTAAAATAACGGGTAGTGCTTTTGAAACATCACCATCATTTAAAGCAATTATACTTGCTATAGCAATCATACTAACTGCAGTCATAGGGGCAGTAGGCCCCGATATTTGCGTATTAGTACCACCAAATAAAGCTGCAAAAAAACTTATAAATATAGCTCCATACAAACCAGCACTAGGTCCAAGACCAGAACTTACACCAAAGGCTAATGCCAAAGGCAATGCTACAATACCTGCGGTAATACCTCCAAAAAGATCTCCTTTAAGATGTTTAAACATAACAATTGGTTATTATTAATACGCCAAGATAATAAATTAAAAAAAGCCACTGATTAAGTTAATCAGTGGCTTTTTAAATTATACAAATAGTATGTTACATAAAATGTACTTTACCATTAGCGATATCATACATAGCACCAACAATAGCTATTTCACCATTGTCTTCCATTTCTTTTAACACAGGACTTTCTGTTCTAATATTATCCATAGTCATATGAACATTTTTTATTGCTACTGTGTTTACAAAATCTATGTTTTTAGAATTACGTGAAGCTTCATCTTTAGGCTCAGAAACTGCATTTACTGCAGGTTGTATCTTACTTAAAAGCGCTGTAAGATTCCCCATTTTAGCATTGTCGCAAGCTCCTTTAACTGCCCCACAACTTGTATGACCAAGTACAACAATTACCTTAGTGCCTGCCAGTTTACACGCAAACTCCATGCTTCCTAAAATATCTTCGTTAACAATATTTCCTGCAACACGAGCACTAAAAATATCGCCTACACCTTGGTCAAAAACCAACTCTGCAGATACGCGTGAATCAATACAACTTAATATTGTCGCAAATGGATATTGCCCAGAAGTTGTTTGACTTACCTGTTCTAGTAAATTTCTATCTACTTCTTTATTTTCAACAAAACGTTGGTTTCCCTCTTTTAATAATGTTATTGCACCAGAAGGGTTAAGTGCCGCTTGTGATTCTTTTGTTTGAGCTTTCATATTTATTAAGCTTTTTTTGATCTTAAATTAAAAAATTCTATATAACTCTCAGGGTTTTCTACTATTCCCTTTTCTGATATAAGTTTAGTGTCTATACCTTTCCTTTTTGCCTTCTCAGAAAAATCTTCTAATATTTCAATGATATCATTATCAAGATATCTGGTCTTTCTTACATCCAACTCTAAATAAGCCCCTTCGGGTAAGCTATCTAGTTCTTTAATTATAGCGCCTTTATTAAAAAAGGTAACTTCTTCTGCTAAGGTCATTTTTACAAGATCTTTTTTGCCAGAATGGTTTTCTTCGATATGTAAAAAATGTGAGTTTTGATAACTTTTAATCAGAATTACAACAATACCTACTACTAAACCAATTCCTATTCCCCAAAGCAAATCTTTAAACACAATAATTAATACTGTTGTAATAAAAGGTAAAAACTGTTTCCAACCAAGCTGGTACATTGTTTTAAAAAGCTGAGGTTTTGCTAGTTTATACCCTACAATAAATAGAATTGCCGCTAAAACAGATAGCGGAATCATATTAAGTAATTTTGGAATTAGCATTACCGAAATCAGTAAAAAGAAACCATGAATAATAGCAGAAGCTTTTGTTTTTCCTCCAGATTGAATATTTGCAGAACTACGAACAATTACCTGCGTTATAGGAATACCCCCTATAAGACCAGAAACAATGTTACCTGCACCCTGTGCTAAAAGTTCACGATTAGTTGGTGTTACTCGTTTCTCAGGATCTAATTTATCTGTTGCCTCTACACATAATAATGTTTCTAAACTGGCTACTAATGCAATTGTAAAGGCAGTTACCCATATAGCAGGATTAGTTATAGCAGTAAAATTTGGAAAACTAAATTGCCCTAAAAATGAATTAACATCTTCTGGGACAGGCACATTCACCAAATGATCTGCAGATATCGCAAGCGTTCCATTACTTTTAGTGAAAACATAAAATAGTATTCCAATTACCACGGCTACAAGTGGACCTTGAACAAGTTGAAATATCTTGCCTTTTTTAGACAATACATTACTCCATAACAACAAAATGCCTAAACTGATTACAGCAATTAAAGTTGCCCCTGGGCTTATATTGTTTACGGTTTCTAAAATTTCAGTAAATGTATTTTTTCCATCTACTTGAAAAAAAGCAAAGTCACCTTCTGGATCAGGATCGTAACCAAAAAAGTGTGGAATTTGCTTTAGTATAATAATAATACCAATACCTGTTAACATCCCCTTAATCACAGAAGAAGGAAAAAAGTAACCAATAACCCCTAAGCGAAGTACGCCAAACAATAATTGAATTGCACCCCCTAGGACTACGGCTACTAGAAAATTTTCATACCCTAATGAGGCTATTGCGGCTAATACAATAGCTGCCAGTCCTGCTGCAGGGCCACTTACCCCAATTTGTGAGCCACTTAAAGCTCCAACCATAATACCTCCTATAATACCAGCGATTAAGCCTGAAAACAGAGGAGCGCCACTAGCAAGTGCAATACCTAAACATAGTGGTAATGCTACAAAAAATACCACAATACTTGCGGGCAAGTCATTTTTAATATACTTAAACATAAAAAAGAAATTAGTGTCTGCTCTGAATTATTTACACAGAAAAGACAGTTTAATAATAATTTTAATTAACGAAGAAGCTTAACTTAATTTGGGAGGAGGAGGAATAACTTCGGCTTTAAAACCTGAATATGACAGTAAAGCCAGTTGGCTTTTCGTTATCTCTTTTGAAAAAGAAATTTTTGAGTTTTCTGTATCGGGTGAAAAGAAAAGTTCTTTTTTATCAAACTTATTTTCGATTTCTTTTTGATTGTTTTCTTCTTCGCTTAAATCCATAACAAGTACACTTTCGGTAGTAGATTTACAAAGAAGCTCAATAGATGGAGCTAAAATAGAAACTACCAACATTAGGGCAAGTAATGAATATGTATACGATTTTAGCATTGTCTTTAATAAAATGCAAAGATAACACAGATAAATATTAGTGCTTGTTAAATCTTTTTTAAAATTTCTTTAACAGTCTTAGGGTCTCTTTGGGTAGCCAACCTGTTTGTCCATCCGCAATTTTAATTTTTATCCAGTCGTTTAATTCTTCCTCTACATTTACCTTAGTCCCTTCATGTAAAGTAAATATACGCTCACTACTCTTATTTGGTTCAGAGGTTATAACTACTTCGCGATCAAAAATTATTGCAGGATTAATAGACTTAAAAGCATTGTATTGCATGTACGCAAAAGATATCGCCGCTAGGCAAAATAATAATGCTACCATACTAATAATAAATGAGATGCGTTTTTGTATCGCAATTCTAAATAAATAATACGCTATATAAGCCAATACAAACAAAAACACCATTGCCACTGCAAAATAAGCCCATTGGTCAAACGAGAGCTTAGCAATTGTTGCATTATAAAACCTAACCATTGCACTTTCTGGTATTTGGTCAATAGCATCTAAACGCATGTTTTGCGCATAGCCTAAATTATTAAGTATTTCTGCGTCGTTAGGTTTTAAAAGCAATGCTTTTTCATAAAAATAAATGCTTGGCCCTACTTCCTCAAGTTTGTAATAAGCGTTGCCCATATTAAAGTATAATTCGGCAGAATGTTTACCGTTGTCAATTATTTCTTTATAATAATCAATAGCTTTTTGGTACTCGCCCGCATTATATGATGCTGTTGCACGATTAAACAAAACCTCATTTTGTGCAGTTAAATGCGTGCTCACTAATAACACCAAAGCAATAAGTATATTTCGTATCATAATTGCTTGTCTATTTTAGAAATTACTTCACTCGCCTTATCATAGTCTTGTTGCATTTGCACCTCTGTAAAAGGGCTATACCGTGCTTGTTCACAATTTTCAAGTAAGCTTATAAAGCTTTCTGTTGTTGTTAAATCAACTTTCTTTGTGGTTAAAAGCGAACTTATTTTTTCCTTACTAAATTCTGAAGTTTCAATTTTAAGCTTTGCTTTTAAATAGTTGTGTAAGGCTTTTTCTAATGCGATATAAAAATTCGCTTCGTTGCCTAATTCTTTTTTAGCAGTAGATAAATATTTACGAGCTAATCTACTTGCTTTTTTCACTTTATTACCTACAACATCTTGCTCTTGTTCTTTACGTCTTCTATACAATACGATGCATAAAGGAATAAGCAATGGGGGTGCTAAGAGCAAAAGATAAAAATTGGTAGAGCCAAAAAAATAATTGCTTCCTATAGTTTTAAGCTTAGGTTTTACTTTAATAAAATGAAATTGCTTGCCTGTTTTAACTACTAATTTTTGATTTGCTGCATTTGCAGAAATGCTTGCATTTGTATCTTCTGGTCCTTCTTTTACATTAATGCTTATCTCATCGGACTTTAGTGTATTATATTGCTTTGTCTTCGGATTAAAATAGCTAAAAGAAATACTAGGTATTGGGTATTTACCTCTAAAAGAAGGCACTACCGTATAGTTATTAGCAACCTTCCCTTGCATCCCTGAAACAACTGTAAGAACATCTTCGTCATACTCTGGCTCATAAACTTCAAGAGAACTTGGTAATTCTGGCTCTGGTAGTTTAAACAATTTTAAATTCCCTTTTCCAGAAACTTCTACTCTTGCTTGTAGCGATTCTGATGCGTTTAGGTCTGTTTTACTTGTAGTAATCGCAAAATCAAAATCCCCAACAGCTCCACTAAAATCAGCTGGTTTTCCTGCTTCAGGGAGTGGCTTTACATTTAAAGTTCTTCTCCCAGCCGATACTCTTTTAGTTGCTTGTTTAAATATTTTTCCTCCAAAAAAGTCGCGTCTATTGGTAGGTACATCTACATATATCTCTAAGGCTAATGGCTCTATTGTAAGCCTTCCTTCTTTTTGCGGGTATAACACAACACGTTTTAGTATAACGCTCCTAAATGGTTTTCCATCATACGTATCGTTCTTGGTATCGTAACGTTTTACTGGAATGTCTTGGCTCCAAAAGTTATTGTATTTTGGACTGTCTAGAGGTTTGAAATTAGTAACACTTACTGAAGGGCTAATGTATAATTTATAAAGTACGGTAACTGCTTCGTTTAAGTAAGGGCTTCCTTTAGAAACTTCGGCCACCAAATACAGGTTTTCATCTGCAATATCATTAGCAGATTTAGGAGCATTAGGGTTTGCAACAGCATTTGTTATTCTAATTCTCTTTGCAATTGTCTTATAGGTTTTTCCATCAATCTCTATGGTTGCTTGTCCAATTTCAAAGTTCCCCGTATTTATGGGTGTGAGAATATAGCCGTAAGACTTAGAAAAGCTTCTTTTACCATTTACCCAAGAAGAGCTAATAGATTGAGAAGGGCCCATAACAACCTTAAATCCATTAAAATTGGGGGGGTTAAAATTGTCCCCATCTTTATTCATGGTAAACTCTACACGTAAGCGTTCATTGACACCTAGTTTTTCTTTACTAACATTTACTTCAAAGGTAATTTCTTCTTGCCTATCTTGCTTAAAAGTAGGATTACCAAGTAGAAAAACCGGTATTAGTATAGTCAAGTATGTAAAAAACAGGTATCGCATCACCAATCTTTTTCATTTTTAACTTTAGCGCCCTTAATTTTTTTAGCATCTATTTTTTGCTGTACTTTCTTTTCTTCGTTCTGCATAGCTTCTAACAAATTCTGAACCTGCTCCTTAGAAAGTTGATTAGGGCGTGGTTTTTTCTGTTGCTCTTTTTGATCGCCTTCGCTAGGTTTCTGTTGCTTTTCCTTTTTCTCGTCCCCTTCTCCTTCTTTATTTTCTTCGGGTTTATCTTTACCCTTATCGCCGTCTTTACCTTCGTCTTTATTCTGGTCGTCTTTTTGGTCGCCTTCCTTATCCTTATCGTTTTCTCCTTCGTTATCCTGATCTTTGTTTTTTTCTTGATCCTCTTTTTGGTCGTCTTTCTTTTGATCGTCGTCTTTATCGTCCTTTTTCTGGTCGTTTTGTTGCTTTTTGAGCAGTTCTTTAGCTAGTGCAAGGTTATAACGTGTTTCTTCATCTTTGGGGTTTGCACGTAAAGCTTCTTTATAGGCTTCTACCGCTTTTTGATATTCTTTACTCTGCATAAACACATTACCCATATTGTGGAAGGCCTTGTGTTTGTCTGGTTTTGATGTCGCTTTTTCTCCTGCTTGTTTAAAATTTCCAAAAGCTTCGGTATAACTTTCTCTATTATAATGTGCGCGTCCTAAATTATAAGGAGCCGCTGCATTTTCTGAACTTTTAGAGATAGCCCTTCTGTATTCTGCCTCGGCATTTATAAAATCGTTTTGTATTAAATTTTCGTTTGCTTCGTAAGTTATGTTCTTAGATTCACGCAAGGCTCTTTTAGCTTCTTGCTGCGCTTTTTTATCTGCTTCCTGAGCTTGAAGTAAGCATAGCGGGAAGAGCAATAATATTAAGATTGTTTTTATCCTATTCATCACCATATTCATTAAAAAGGTTCAACTTTTTTATCCATTTGGTTTTTCTATCTAACAAGAAAATATCCAAAAATAAAAATAAGAGTCCAATTCCTAAAAACCATTGAAACTGATCTTTAAACTCAGCAAATTGTTTTGCTTCAAACTCTTTTTTATCCATTTGTGCCAATTCGTTTTTAATAAACTCAACTGCCTCTTCAGTATTAGAGCCATTAATATACTGTCCATTCCCTTCTTGAGCAATAGCATCAAGCACAGGCTCGTTAAGTCTTGTAATAACCACTTCTCCTTTAGAATCTTTTTTAAGACGTTCAACTACGCCCCTAACTTTAATAGGAATTGGAGCTCCCTTTGGTTTACCTACACCAATAGTATAAACCCTAATACCATTCTCAATAGCTAGCTCCACAGCTTCTATGGTTGTACCTTCGGAATGATCTTCTCCGTCTGAAACAATAAACAAAACGCGATTGGTTTGTTCTGCATCATCATAATAGGTAGTTGCTAATTCTATTGCCGAATTAATTGCTGTGCCTTGTGATGAAAGCATATCGGTATTCATACTTTGTAAGAACATTTTTGCAGCGCCATAATCTGTAGTTATAGGCAACTGAGGAAAAGCCTGACCTGCATACGCAATTATACCTATTCGGTCACTTGCCAGTTGATTGATGATTTCTGATACTAGGCGTTTAGATTTTTCGATTCTATTTGGCGCAATATCTTCTGCTAGCATACTTTTAGAAACATCAACAGCAAAGACAATATCGACACCCTCACGTTTTACAGTTTCTAGTTTTGTTCCAATTTTAGGGTTTACCAAACCTAAAGTTAAAAAGGCGATTCCTAGCAGAAAAAAGATAAGTTTTAACGTGCCTTTAAAGCTAGACTTTTCGGGTACTAGGCGTTTTAAAAGTTTGGCTTCTGCAAATTCTTTTTGTTTGCTTTTTTTCCAAACCTGCAACATTAAGAAAAGCAATACTAGTACCGGAATAATGCCCAGTAAATAGAAGTATAATTTTTCGTCGAATTGCACCATCTTTATATAAAACTTTTAAATATTGTTCCTCTTAATACCCATTCTAATAATAAAAATACAACCGCAAGAAATACCCAAGGCCTGTATTTTTCTTCGTATCTGGTGTACTTAAACTCTTCAATTTCTGTCTTTTCAAGCTTATTGATTTCATCATAGATTTCTTCTAGCTTGTCATTATCTGTAGCCCTAAAATATTTACCGCCAGTAACATCTGCAATATTTTGCAATAGTGCCTCATCAATTTCCACTTGGCGCATGCCAAATTTAAAAGAACCATCGCGATTATACGCTATAGGAGTAAGTGCGTTACCATTAGTTCCTAAACCAATGGTATAAGTTTTAATGTCATATTCAACAGCTAAATCAGCAGCAGTTTGGGGTTCTATAAAGCCTGTATTATTTACACCATCTGTTAACAATATAATTACCTTACTTATAGCTTTACTTTCCTTAAGCCTGTTTACCGAAGTAGCAAGCCCCATGCCAATCGCCGTACCATCTTCTAATTGTCCATAATCAATATCTCTTAAGGAACTTAAAACAATAGATTTGTCACTAGTTATAGGCGTTTTGGTATAACTTTCTGCGGCATAGGCTACTAATCCTATTCTATCGTTAGGGCGTTTTCTAATAAAATCTATAGCAACTTCTTTTAGCGCATCTAATCTATTTGGCTTTAAATCTTTAGCCAGCATACTAGAAGACACATCAATAGACATTACAATATCAATCCCTTTTGTAGTTTTTGTTTTTGATGAAACTTCTTTGGTTTGTGGTCTAGCCAAAGCTGTTATTATAGCTGCTAGTGCTAGAAGACGAAAAGCAAAAAGTAAGGGTTTTAGCTTAGAAAGTACATTAGATGTTTTAAAACCTTTAATACTAGAAATACTAAGGGAAGCCACTTGTTTTTTACGTGTAAGAATATACCATAGGATGGCTAATGGAAGCAGAAGTAGCAACCAAAATAACTGTGGATTTGCAAATTCTATATTCTCAAACATTAGGACTGCGTATTTACATCAACCGAAGCTAATATTCGTTCTACAATTTTTTCGGCATAATCATCACCATCTTCCCAAGTCATAACCACTTGTTGCATAAAGCCTTTCCCGCCAAAGTTTAGCATGGCGTATTTAATTTTTTTCTTGCTTTTAGAAATAGGGTCTTCATACTGTCCAGAACCATATGTTTTTAAACCTATTACCTCAGATTTAGTCGTAAACTCTTCTTGTTTAGGAAGTATGTTTTTAATTCCATTGGCCTCAAAAGTAGCTAAGGTGTTACTTATTGCTTTTTCAAAATCGGGTTCACTCGGTTCTTTAAGTGAGGTAGCACCAACAGTAACAGAAAATAATTCTAAATAACTCCCATAAGAAAAGACTTGTATCTCTCTAACAAGCTCTTCTGCTTCGGGTGGTAATTTTACTTCTTGCCTTAAAAGTACTTCTGGGGTTTCTATAGTAATTGGCGGAAAACCATAAACGCTCGAAACCCATTCATTTTCTAATAGTTCTTTTGTAGGATACCCAAAAACAGTGTCCTTAACATTTTTATACCCATAAAGTAGTATACTTGCTGTTATACCTACCAATAGGCTGGCACCAAATACGGCCGCTGCAATATAAATACGCTTTCTTTTCTTTTTCTCAGCCAATTCTTCTAAGTAAGCTTCGTTTTCTAGTAATTCTTCTTCTGTAGGTTCTGGTAAAGCTTCTTTTGTTTTTACAACAATACTTTCTACAAGCAAACGATCTTGTTCTGCTCTTGAACTTGGAGGTTTAGATTTTGCAAATTTTACTAAATCTGCTGTTTGTAGTACTTTTTTAAATTGCCCTATAGTTTCTTCTTCAATCGTTAATTCTCCAGCGTCTTTTAAAAGTTCTAGTTTCTCTATAAGCTGATCTGTGGTACTTTCTAAAGCAGATACATTAACATCTTCTTCTAAATAAGAACGCACAATATCTGTTAACTCAGAATAATACTTTTTGTATTCATCTTGAATTAGATATCTAGAATTCTCTAACTCTTTAAGTTGTAAAATGGCACGCTCAAATGGGGGAAGTAGTGCTACTTTCTCTTCTTCGGTTAAAGGCTTCTTTCTAAGAAAAAACCAGTATACTGCACCGCCTATGAGTAGTAAGGCAAGTAAAACAAAAAGTGCTATTTTCCAGATTCTAGCATTGTTTCTTTTAACCTCAATTAAAGGCTTAATATCGTATAGTTTTTGTTTGGTAGTATCTACCACAACATCAGCAACCCTTATATTAAAGGAATCTGTAAAAAAAGGTTCTTCATTTATCGCAATACGTTGCGGAGGTATGGTATAAGCACCACTATCAAACTGCGTTAAAGCATAAATGCGTTGTAGGGTAACTCTATCCTTCTTTTTTGTAGTATCTATTTTTAAGGCTTCGACCATTTCCACAGGAGAAAAAGTTTGCTCTTCGGGAAAATGGACTAGGTTTATAGAATCTGTTTCTACCGTTATTTTATATTGTATCTGTTCACCAATCTTAATGGCAGTAGTGTCTATTTCGGCAGAAACTTTAGAAGTTTTTTGAGAAAATCCTACAATAGAAAAAAACAAAAAGCACAATACCATAGCCTGGCGAATAGACCATGTATAATTTTGAACCTTAAATTTTAAACTTATGCCTCTCATTTATCCTCTACGTTTAAAATACCCCAATAATTTTTTTACATAACTTTCATCTACACGGCAATCTATTACACCACTGCCTGATTTTGTAAAAGCTTCATTAAAGTAATCTACTTTTTCCATATGGTAACGCCAATACTCGTGGCGTACTTTTTTTGAACTCGTATTTACCAATCTAACATGACCCGTTTCTGTATCTTGAACTTGAACCATTCCTAGATTAGGAATATACTCTTCTTTTTCGTCGTATACACGAATACCAGTAACATCGTGTTTGTTACCTACTATTCGTAAGGTATTGTCATAGTCATCAGCTATAAAATCAGACAGTACAAAAACAATAGCCTTTTTCTTCATTACATTTCGTAAGAACTTTAGTGCCTCAGCAATATTGGTTTCTTTACTTTGAGGCTTAAATTCTAAGAGCTCTCTAATAATTCTAAGCACATGACTTTTGCCTTTTTTTGGAGGGATAAAAAGTTCTACCTCACTAGAAAATAAGATTACCCCCACCTTATCGTTATTTTGCATGGCAGAAAAAGCTAATGTTGCAGATATTTCTGTGATAACATCCTTTTTAAACTGATTGGTGGTTGCAAAAAGTTCAGAAGCACTAACATCAACCATAAGCATCATGGTTAGTTCGCGCTCTTCTTCAAAAACTTTAATATAAGGTTCATTGTAGCGAGCTGTTACGTTCCAATCTATTGCACGTACATCATCGCCAAATTGATACTGTCGCACTTCACTAAAAGTCATACCACGACCTTTAAAGGTAGAGTGATACTCGCCTCCAAAGACATGATCCGACAGGCGGCGCGTCTTTATCTCAATCTTACGTACTTTTTTTAGGAGCTCTTTTGTATTCATTTAAGGAACAAGAATTACAATACCGTGTTCAAAATTATTTTGTGAACATCATTTTTGAAAACACGAACCTTTCTAAGGTACTTCAACCTCGTTTATAATCTTATTGATTATTTCTTCTGAAGTAATATTCTCTGCTTCTGCCTCATAGGTAATTCCTATTCTATGTCTAAGCACATCATGCACAACTGCTCTAACATCTTCTGGAATTACATAGCCTCTTCTTTTAATAAATGCATAACATTTAGATGCGGTTGCAAGGTTAATACTCCCCCTAGGCGAAGCACCAAAACTAATAAGTGGTTTAAGACTTTCTAAATTGTATTTTTCTGGATAACGCGAAGCAAATACAATATCAAGAATGTATTTTTCTATTTTTTCATCCATATATACCTCACGAACAGCATCTTGAGCACTTAAAATTTGCTTTACAGAAACTACAGGCTTTATTGCTTCTCCACCTCCTTTAAGGTTTTGTCTAACAATTAATTGTTCTTCGTTTAGTTTAGGATAATCAATAACTGTCTTTAGCATAAAACGGTCTACCTGCGCTTCAGGAAGCGGATATGTACCTTCTTGCTCTACTGGGTTTTGCGTTGCCATTACTAAAAAAGGCGGCGCTAGCTTAAACGTCTCGTCACCAATGGTAACTTGCTTTTCTTGCATTGCTTCTAATAAAGCCGATTGCACTTTGGCAGGAGCACGGTTAATCTCATCTGCTAAAACAAAGTTTGCAAAAATGGGACCTTTCTTAATAGAAAAATCGTTCTCTTTAATATTATAAATCATTGTACCTACAACATCTGCAGGTAAAAGATCTGGTGTAAATTGAATTCTACTAAAACTACCTTTTACTGCTTTCGCTAGTGTGTTTATAGCTAAAGTTTTAGCTAAGCCCGGCACACCTTCTAATAAAATATGTCCTTTACCAAGCAAGCCAATAAGCAAACGTTCAATCATTTGATTTTGCCCTACAATAGCTTTATTCATTTCTAATGTAAGCAGATCAATAAAAGCACTTTCTTTGGCAATTTTCTCGTTCACAGCGCTTATGTCTACTGTAGTATTTTCTTCCATAGAAACTTAATAATTACTTAATTTGATGTTTAAAATTTTAACAGACTGCAAAATGAAAATTTATTTAAAATTTGGCTGTTAATTATTGGTTAAAAAAACTTTGAAACACTAAGTTTTATGAAGAGTTTAAGGGATTTATTTTATAATTTCACTTGATATGAAAAAAAGAGATTCATACTCAAAAATTATTGCGGGAACAATGACATGGGGAAGTTGGGGAGAACAACTCCCTAAAATTGAAATGGCTGATCTCATGAATTTCTGTGTGTCGATAGGAATAAACACTTTTGATCACGCAGATATTTATGGAAGTTATAGCACCGAAAAAGCTTTTGGAGCAGCCTTTAAAGAAAGTGGCATAGACCGTACTAAAATACAGCTCATTAGCAAGTGTGGTATACAAATGACTACTGGTCGTAAAAATACAGTAGCCCATTACCAATACGATGCAGATTATATTATTTGGTCTGCCGAGCAATCTTTAAAAAACCTAAATACCGAATATTTAGACCTGTTATTAATACATAGGCCTAGCCCATTAATGCGTCCAAATGCTATTGCTGTGGCTGTTAAAAAACTAAAAGCAGCGGGCAAAATAAAGGCATTTGGTGTTTCTAATTTTACGCCCTCTCAAATAGCTATGCTCGAGACAGAAATACCTGTTTCTGCCAACCAAGTAGAATTTTCTTTGACACACGACATACCTATGTATGACGGCACTTTTGACGACTGCATAGCTCATAATAGAGTAGCAATGGCTTGGAGCCCATTAGGGCGCTATTTTAAAGAAAAAAATAAGCAAAACGAGCGTATTAAAAAAGCATTTAAAAGCCTAGAAAAAAAATACGATGCCAATGCGAGTCAGTTGTTATTGGCTTTTATTATGCAGCATCCCTCTAATTGTATTCCTGTTGTGGGAACCACAAAAAAAGATAGATTAAAACAATCTTTGGAAGCCCTTAGCATTCCACTAGAATTAGAAGATTGGTTTATAATGTTAGAAGCTAGTAAAGGAGAGCAAGTGCCTTAAATTATAAAAAAGCTATTGCATTTAATGATACAATTAAAATTATGAGTGATAAAACGGAGTCAAAAGCTATTAAAACAGCATTAATTACAGGAGCAACCAGTGGCATAGGAAAAGCAACGGCAACTCTTTTTGCTAAAAACGGCTTTAGGCTTGTGCTCTGCGGTCGTAGGCAAGAAGTCCTCAACCAACTAAAAAATGAATTAGGCGCTATAACAGCCGTAACCACTCTTAATTTTGATGTTAGAGATAAAGACCTTGTTTTTGAACAAATAGCTGCACTGCCTAAAGATTTTGCTCAAATAGACATTCTAATTAATAATGCAGGCAATGCCCATGGCTTAGATACTGTAGACGAAGCTAGTTTAGAAGATTGGGACGCCATGCTAGACATAAATGTAAAAGGGCTTTTATACGTTTCTAAAGCGATTATTCCACAAATGGTTGCACGTAGTGCAGGACATATTATAAATATTGGTTCTACCGCAGGCAAAGAAGTCTATCCCAAAGGCAATGTGTATTGTGCTTCTAAACATGCTGTAGATGCTATAAACCAAGGCATGCGATTAGATTTAAACGCTTATGGTATTAGAGTAGGCGCTATAAATCCTGGTTTGGTAGAAACTGCATTTAGCGAAGTACGTTTTAAAGGTGATGTTGAAAGAGCTGCTAATGTGTATAAAGGCTACCAAGCTTTACAGCCGGAAGATATTGCTGATATTATCCATTTTGTGGTTACAAGACCCTACCATGTTAATATTGCTGATTTAATGGTAATGTGCACCGCTCAAGCTTCATCTACTATAATTAATAAAAAGTAGACTTTATTTTGAATTTTTAAGCTTTTG
>CAZLUS010000001.1:28062-32959 GCA_964562775.1 uncultured Flavobacteriaceae bacterium
ATAAACTTTATTTTAATAGCATTTTGTTGCTTAGGCTTTCGGTAAAAGTATAGGTTGTTTTATCCCATACAACACAGATAATTAAGGCCTTATAGTAATTTGGGCCACCATTTTAAAGTTTTCCTAATTGTAGAATATTTAACACTCTTAGAATTAAATATATGTTTTTTTGGCATTAGACAAAACCAAAAACTCGTATGAAAAAAATAATACTCACGCTATCATTTATAGTGGCTTATACCTCTATAGCCTTTTCTCAAAACAAGTATAATTTAAACTTTGACGACTTTAACCCTGATGAACAAGAAAGACCTACAGGCTGGTTCATATGGGGATTTTACAAAACTGTAACTGGAGAAAAAGTAAGTGATGGAAATTCAGTAGGAAAAGTAGTTGCCAATAAAGATGGAAGATTTGGATGTATCACCTATAGAATACCTGCAAATTATGTGGGTGATTCAATTAAACTATCTGGACGTATTAAATACGAAAATGTAAAAGACTATGTCGGTCTTTTAATGCGAATTGATGGTGCTGCCAAAAGCGGCATGTTACAATTTAAAAGCATGCAAAATCTTAACATTAGAGGAACTAATGATTGGAAAGAATATTCCATTGCACTTCCCCTACCTGCAAATGCTGAAAATATTTACGTTGGGGGTATTTTAGGTAAAAAAGGTGTTGCTTGGTTTGATGATTTTAAGGTTAGTATTGATGGCAAAGACATACAGACTCTGGAAGAGACCAAAAAGTTAAAACTTAAAGATTATGATGCAAAGAAACTCACATCGGCATTGTCAAAATCTTCAATGCAAATAGAATTAAAAAACAAAGAAAGCGTAGATAATAATTTAGATGCACTAATAAAAAAAATAGGTGACAAAAGAATTGTAGCGATTGGGGAAAGTACACACGGGACATCAGAATTTTACCAACTTAGAGAAGCAATTACAAAGAGGTTGGTAGCAGAAAAAGGCTTTAATCTTGTGGTTTTAGAAAACCCATACGACGATATTGAAATCTTGAACAGAGATTTATACACTAAACCTTTGGATAGTTTAATTCGCAACCATCTATTTTCTATTTACCAAACAGAAGAAATAAAATCCTTTTTGCAATGGTATAAGGAGAATAGGTCTTATTATACTATGGAATTTAAGGGTTGTGATGATTCATTATGGGTTTTACATGAACTGTTAAGAGAACATATAAATTCTATTGATGATAAAAAACTGAATGCACTCTTTAAAAATTTAGAAACTACTCTTTCAAAAAATTCAACTAACAATTTTAAAAAAGAACTTAAAATCAATAGTTCAATTTACAACAAGATTCTAGCAATTGAAAATCACTTGAAAGAGACAAAAAATTTAACCAAACCAATTGAAGAAATTTTGTTTAATGGGAAAAAAACGTATATCAACTATGTAAATATTAAAAACAAAAAGGCATTAGAAACTAGAGATGAAACAATGGCAGATAGAATATCCTTTTTAGCTAAAAATCCAAATAGTAAAATAATTATCTGGGCACACAATGCACATATTTCAAACAAAATAATCACTGACAATGAAATAGGGTTAATGGGTAGGGATTTAAAAAAGGCATTTGGCAAAGCGTATTATACTATTGGTTTTACAACACTAAATGGCAGTTACTCCTATATGGATGAAAAATTTATTAATGGTGACCACGATTATACCGAAAAGCTTAAAAAGGAAAGTATTAAACCAAGTGAAGATTTCTTTTGGGAAAACGCAATGGCAACAAATGGTAATGAGTTTATTATTGATATGGAAATTTTTAAAAACGAATTAAAGACTGACGAAATTATTGGGCCAACCAAATTAATAGGCTATGCAAAAGAATCAGAAGAAGATATTTATTATATCCAAATTTTACAAAATTTTGATTCGCTAATCTTTATTAAAGAAACACAATCGACAACCTCTATTTTTAAATAAAAACAATTTTCTATGAAAAAAATACTATTAACATTATTGATATTTCTTTCTTTCTATTGCCAAGCACAAAATACCGAAAAATACAATCTCGGATTTGAAAATAAAAAAAAGGAAGAATCACTTTCTGATGGATGGCACAAATGGGGAAATTATGAATTGACAATAGACGCTCTTGCTCATTCTGGAAAAAATTCTGGTAAAATTACTTCTGATCAAACAGGAAGTTCTTTTGGTAGTATATCTTATAGGATTCCTGCAAACTACGTAGGCAAGAAAATAAAGCTCCAAGGCTTTATGAAAATTAAGAATGTAGAAAATGGATTTGCAGGCCTATTGCTACGAATTGATGGTAACGGAACGTCTTTGGCATTTGATAATATGCAGAATAAAAAAATAACTGGAACAATAGACTGGAAAAAATATAGTATTACACTTAATTATCCCGAAGGAGCTGAAGCTATCTATATTGCGGGCATACTTTCTGGAAAAGGAGAAGCTTGGTTTGACGATTTCAAGCTTTCTATTGACGGTAAAAATGTACAATCGCTAAAAGAAGTCGAAAAAAAACTTTCTAAAGCTCAACTTGATAAAGAATTTGATAATGGCTCTTTAATTACATTCTCTGATCTAACTTCTAAAAAAATTGACAACCTTGAACTATTGGGTAGAGTTTGGGGGTTTTTAAAATATCACCATCCTGAAATTGCAAATGGAAACTATAATTGGGATTATGAATTATATAGATTTTTGCCAAATTATATTAAAACAGAAAACAATAGTGAAAGAGACAAGCTTATTATCGGCTGGGTTAATTCTCTGGGTGATTTAAAAGAATGCGCAAAATGTAGTGTAACCAATAAAGAAGCTTACTTAAAACCAGACTTAAAATGGATAAAAAGCCAAAAAGAAGACTTAAAAAACAAATTATTAAACGTGTATAATAATCGCTCGCAAGGCAGGCATCATTACATAAGTATGGCAAAAGGTGTAGGGAATCCTAATTTTAAAAATGAAAATCCATATTCAAATATGTCATATCCAGATGATGGGTTTAGGTTGCTATCTCTTTACCGATACTGGAATATGATAAATTACTTTTTTCCTTACAAACACTTAATAGACGAAGATTGGAATACTAAATTAAGTGAATACATTCCTTTATTCATCAATGCAAAAAGCGAATTAGAATACGAATTAGCTGCCATAAAAATTATTGGTGACATTAAAGACACGCACGCAAATCTTTGGGGAGGAGCTGATAAAATTGATGAATGGAAAGGTGTAAACTATTCGCCTGTACACTTACAATTCATAGAAAATCAATTAGTTGTAACAGATTATTACAACGAAGAGTTAAAGAAAGAAGTAGGATTAAATATTGGCGATATAATCACAAAAGTAAATGACATATCAATTGAAACAATAGTAAAAGAGAAATCTAAATATTATCCGGCCTCTAATCATCCAACAAGATTAAGAGATATTTCGACAGACCTTTTACGTTCAAATTCAAATAATATTGAAATTGAGTTTGTTTCGGGGAATTCTAACTCTCAAACAAAGACTCTTAAATTATATCCTAAAGATAGTCTTGATACTTATCGTTGGTATAGAAAAAGAGAAGAGAAATCGTATAAAATGTTAGATAACAATATAGGTTATGTTACACTTCAAAATATCAAGCAAGAAGACATTTCCAAAATAAAAAATGAGTTTAAAAACACAAAAGGAATAATAATCGATATACGCAATTACCCCTCTACTTTTGTTCCCTTTAGCTTAGGTTCTTATTTTGTTTCCTCTTCTACACCATTTGTGAAGTTTACAAATGGAAATATTAATAATCCAGGAGAATTTACCTTTACAAGTAATTTAGAAATTCCAAACAAAGGAAAAACTTACAAAGGAAAATTAGTTGTATTAGTAAATGAATTATCTCAAAGTCAGGCGGAATATACATCAATGGCTTTTAGAGCAGGAGATAATACAACAATTATAGGAAGTACAACGGCAGGAGCTGACGGAAACGTATCAACAATTATGCTTCCTGGCGGGCTACGAACAATGATTTCTGGGATAGGAGTAAATTATCCCAATGGGGTAGAAACTCAACGCGTTGGTATTGTCCCAGATATAGAAGTAAAACCAACTATTGGTGGAATAAGACAGGGTAAAGACGAATTACTTGAAAAAGCGATTGAAATTATTACAAAAGAATAATATTTCCAGTAAAAAACATGTGCTTTTCCCACTTAAACCAAAGTTTAGCTATCTTTATTCTGCCAATACTATTTTAATAGGGCTACAAAATAAAAATTATGCAAAAATTTAAATTACATTCTTTTGGGCAAAATGAGCACCTAGAAGCTTTAAATAAAAAATACGATACTTTAACAAACTGCATCGAAGAAAACCAAAAGTTGACCGAAACCGAAAAAAAATCGGAATTTGAAGCTTTAGCAAAATCTTTTAAAAAAGACAAAAAAGACGCTCGAATAAGCCTTTACTAAGTTTAAGATGAAGAACATAAAACTGACTTTAATTTTTTTGCTGTTAGTTGTTATCACCTCATCATGTGCGCAAACAAAAAAAGGCTTTCAATGGCCTAACGGAGCACAATCTGCCCTCTCTCTAACCTATGACGACGGTTTGCCAAGCCACATCAATACTGTAGCTCCTATCCTAAAAAAATATAATTTTAAAGCTACATTTTACATTACAATGTCTTCTCCTTCTTTGTATGAAGAAATGAGCAAATGGAAAAGCCTAGCTATAGAAGGGCACGAATTAGGAAACCATACCAACTATCATCCCTGTCAAAAATCTGTAGAAGGTATGGAGTGGGTTCCAGACTATTATGACTTAGACAAATACACTACCCAACAAATTGCTGATGAAATTAAAGTGGCAAACACTTTACTGTTGGCAATGGA
>CAZLUS010000001.1:33059-48772 GCA_964562775.1 uncultured Flavobacteriaceae bacterium
CTTGGATTGTTGGACTCAACTTAAAAATAAAAAATCTGCGATAATAATAGCTCCTTTTGGCTTTACCCAAAGTTCATTAAATTTATGCAGTTAAATTTCTCCTCATAAGGAAACCTTAGCCTAAACATGTTATACAGTTAGCAACAGAATAAAAACAGAACTATGGATAAAGCACTCCAAACAATGATTAACAATATGCCTGAAAAAACAGGGAAATCATTAAACGAATGGAAAACAATCCTAAAAGAAAAGTCTTTTGCTAAACATTCGGAAGGTGTAAAATTTTTGAAAACAGAACATAATGTTACTCACGGATTTGCAAACACTATTGTAACACTATCTAAAGAGGAAACTAACGCGCCCGAAGATCTTGTAAAATCGCAATATTCTGGAAAAGAAGCTTTAGTTCCCATTTATGAAGAACTAATAAAACATCTTAAATCCTTAGGTTCTGATGTTACAATAACTCCCAAAAAAGGAAGCGTTAGTATTATTCGAAAGCGGCAATTTTTTCTAATTAAACCTGCAACCAAAACAAGAATTGACTTAGGCTTCAAACTAAAAGACAAACCGATAACCAATAGGCTTCAAAATTCTGGGCCTTTTGGAACTATGTGTACGCATCGAGTTCAAATCTCTAACCTCAATGAGATTGACGCAGAACTAAAAAGTTGGATTAATGAAGCATACGAAAAATCAGTATAAAACCTTAAATCAATTTTAATCTGCATTTAAATTTGTTACAAATAAAACATTTTGTTGTATTTTGATTATTCTTGCGCTTTTGCTTGTGCATTAAAATTTCGGAATTAACTTTGCCTATTCAAATTAAATATAAAATGAAAGTAGCAGTTGTAGGTGCCACAGGAATGGTTGGCGAAGTAATGTTAAAGGTATTAGCAGAACGTAATTTTCCCATAACAGAATTGCTGTTAGTAGCATCAGAACGTTCAGTAGGCAAAAAATTGAGCTATAAGAATCAAGAACATACCATTATTAGCATGGATGATGCTGTGGCTAAAAAACCAGATATTGCTATCTTTTCTGCTGGAGGAGACACCTCATTAACATGGGCGCCTAAATTTGCAGAAGTAGGCACAACCGTAGTAGATAACTCTTCTGCTTGGCGTATGGATGCTACAAAAAAATTAGTGGTGCCAGAAATTAATGCTTCAACATTAACAGCATCAGATAAAATTATTGCCAATCCTAACTGTTCTACCATACAATTGGTAATGGCATTAAACCCCTTACATAAAAAATATAAAATGAAACGTGTAGTTATTTCTACCTATCAATCTGTTTCGGGTACTGGAGTAAAAGCAGTACAGCAACTAGAGAATGAAATGGTTGGAGTGCAAGGAGAAATGGCTTATCCGTATCCTATCAACAGAAATGCAATACCTCATTGCGATGTATTTCTAGAAAATGGTTACACTAAAGAAGAAATGAAATTGGCTCGCGAACCCCAAAAAATATTGGACGACAGAACATTTTCTATTAGTGCAACTGCCGTTAGAATACCAACAGCTGGGGGACACTCAGAATCTGTAAATGTGGAGTTTGAGACCGATTTTGATCTTGCTGAGGTTAGAAGCCTTTTAAACCAAACTCCGGGTGTTATTGTACAAGATAATCCTGAAACGAATACCTATCCAATGCCCATCTACGCAAACGATAAAGATGATGTTTTTGTTGGGCGTATTCGTAGAGACGAAACCCAACGCAATACCTTAAATATGTGGATTGTATCAGACAATCTTAGAAAAGGTGCAGCAACAAACGCAGTACAAATTGCAGAGTATTTGGTTGAAAATAAGCTAGTCTAATTCGTTAAAAAAAGTTAAGCCTTAGTTCTTTTTCTCAATTTTCATTGTATTTATAGTACTTTAGGTAGGTTAAACAATCATATAAAATGAAAAAAATAACCTTCCTATTGGCAGTGCTTGCTATTGCAGCCTGCGAAAATGAAAAAAAGAGAAACCCTATCGTTGTGAACTATCCTAGCACTCAAAAAGTTGATTCCGTTGACACCTATTTTGGAACAGAAGTAAAAGATCCCTATCGCTGGTTAGAGGATGACCGAAGCACTGAAACCGAAGCATGGGTCACAAAACAAAACAAAACCACTTTTGGTTATTTAGACAGCATTCCATTTAGAGAAGATTTAAAAAATCGCCTTGAAAAATTATGGAACTATGAAAAATTAGGTTCTCCTTTTAAAGAGGGCGATTACACCTATTTTTATAAAAATAATGGGCTACAAAATCAATATGTAGTATATCGTAAAAAAGGAGACGGCGAAGAAGAAGTTTTTCTAGATCCAAATACCTTTTCTAAAGATGCTACAACTTCACTTGCTGGACTGAGCTTTACTAAAGATGGTTCTTTAGCTGGTTATCTAATTTCTGAAGGAGGTAGCGATTGGCGAAAAGCGATTGTCATAAACACAAAGACCAAAGAACAAGTAGAAGATACGCTTGTAGATATTAAATTTAGTGGTATTTCTTGGAAAGGAAACGAAGGTTTTTATTACTCTAGTTACGATAAGCCAAAGGGCAGTGAACTTTCTGCTAAAACAGACCAGCACAAATTATATTACCATAAAATAGGTACGCCGCAAGCGGATGACGTCCTTGTTTTTGGTGGAACACCAGAAGAAAAACATAGGTATGTAGGTGGTTCTCTTACCGAAGACGAACGTTATTTGGTAATTACCGCTGCTACCTCAACATCGGGGAACAAGTTATTTTTAAAAGACCTTAGTAGTAATGGCAAATTGGTAACCCTGTTAGATCATACGGATTCGGACACTTACATCATGGAAAATGAGGGCTCTAAGCTATTTTTAGTGACCAATATGGATGCCCCAAACAAAAAGGTTGTTGTAACTGATGCTAAAAATCCAACTCCTAAAAATTGGACAGACTTTATTCCCGAAACAGAGAACGTATTAACTGCAGGTTCTGGAGGGGGTTACTTTTTTGCCGAGTATATGGTGGATGCTATTTCTAAAGTACTACAGTATGATTTTGATGGTAAACTAGTTCGTGAAGTAAACCTGCCTGGTGTTGGTAGTGCTGGCGGATTTGGCGGCAAAAAAGATGATAAAGAATTCTATTTTTCTTTTACCAATTACAACACTCCTAGTTCCTCTTACAAATACAATGTTGAAACTGGCGATTACAAACAATACTGGAAACCAGAGATTGATTATAACCCTGCAGATTATATATCTACCCAAGTTTTTTATAATTCTAAAGACGGTACTAAAATACCCATGATTATTACCCATAAAAAAGGCGTTGAGCTTAATGGAAAAAACCCAACTATTTTATATGGTTATGGTGGTTTTAATGTTAGTTTAACTCCTTCTTTTAGCATTACAAATGCAGTTTGGATGGAGCAAGGTGGAGTTTACGCAGTGCCTAACTTACGTGGCGGAGGCGAATACGGTAAAAAATGGCACGATGCGGGTACTAAAACACAGAAACAAAATGTTTTTGATGACTTTATTGCCGCTGCAGAATACCTAATAGAAAATAAATACACTTCTAAAGAATACTTAGCCATTCGTGGGGGTTCTAACGGCGGACTTTTAGTTGGTGCAACCATGACGCAAAGACCAGATTTAATGCAAGTAGCATTACCTGCTGTTGGTGTTTTAGATATGCTGCGATACCATACATTTACTGCTGGTGCAGGATGGGCTTATGATTATGGAACTGCAGAGGAAAGTCAAGAGATGTTCGAGTATTTAAAAGGCTACTCTCCTGTTCATAATGTAAAACCTGGGGTTCAATATCCTGCAACTTTAGTTACAACTGGGGATCATGATGACCGTGTAGTACCAGCACATAGCTTTAAATTTGCTGCCCAACTTCAAGAAAAACAAACAGGCACAAACCCTACTTTAATCCGGATTGAAACTAATGCAGGTCATGGTGCAGGAACTCCTGTAAGCAAAACCATAGAACAATATGCAGATATCTATGGATTTACACTATTTAATATGGGCTACGACAACTTACCTAATCAAGCAATTTTAAAAGAGTTTAAAGACTAATTGCTTTTGTTAAAATAATTGTTACTTAAAATCCGTTTCTTAGCAAGCGGATTTTATTTTTGCCCTCATGTTAAACGTTGATGCTATTTCTTTTTACTACCAAGACAAAGCTGTTCTTAGGGATATCTCTCTTAGGCTAGATCAAGGAAAGCATTTAGCTATAATGGGCGAAAGCGGCTCTGGTAAGAGCACTTTATTAAAAGCCATTTATGGCTTAATCGAACTTAAAAAAGGGGCTATTCATTGGAAAAATATTGAAGTTTTAGGACCTAGCTACAATCTAGTCCCTGGAGAGAAATATATGAAGTATGTAGCTCAAGATTTCGATTTGATGCCTTTTACCACTGTTTCAGAAAATATAGCAGAGTATCTTTCTGCCTTTGAAATGGATACGCATAAAGCTCGTATTGAGGAGTTACTGAGTGTCATTGAAATGCAAGATTATGCAGCTATTAAAGTTAAAAATTTAAGCGGCGGGCAACAACAACGTGTAGCGCTGGCAAGAGCTTTGGCACAAGAACCCGAAGTACTCCTCTTTGATGAACCCTTTAGTAGCATAGATCAATTTAAGAAAACCGAATTGCGTTATAAACTTTTTCCCTATTTAAAAGAAAAGGGAATTACCGTTATAAATGCTACGCATGACCCTAATGATGTACTCGCTTTTGCCGATGAAACTATTGTTATAAAGGATGGAATAATTTTAGCTCATGAAGCAACTTATGAATTATACCAAAACCCTAAAGAAAAATATATCGCTTCATTGTTTGACGTTGTCAATCAAATCCCTGTTTCTTTACTAAAGGAATATAGTAATTCTGAAAAGGTCATTTTAGTATACCCTCATGAATTTGAAATTTCTAAAGACTCTGGATTTGAAGTCTTTGTGGTAAACAGTCATTTTAAGGGCAGTCATTATTTAATTGAAGGTGTTTCTAATACCGGTTTAAGCGTATTTTTTACAAATCGATATGCATTAAAAGCAAACATTCAAGTTTTCTTAAATGTATCTTTACAGTTGATAAACAAGCGATTACTTTAAATAGTATTCTTTTGAATAAAGAAAAACTCATAAAAGAATTAAAATTTAAAGCTATTAGAAGTAGTGGGGCTGGTGGGCAGCATGTAAATAAGGTGTCTTCAAAAGTTGAGCTTAGTTTTAATGTTGAAAGTGCTACTAGCTTAAGTTTAAAAGAAAAAGAAAGAATACGACTAAAATTAGCTTCTAAGTTAACTAAAGATGGTGTTTTTATCTTACAATGTGACGAAGCTCGAAGTCAGCATAAAAACAAAAAATTAGTTATAGAGCGTTTCTTTAAAATGCTTAAAAATGCACTGCATATTCCTAAAAAAAGGAAAGCGACAAAACCTTCTAAAGCTGCTATTGAAAAACGATTAAATGCAAAAAAAAACGCTTCTACTAAAAAAGTAAATCGGCAAAAGCCTACACTAGATTAAAAACGTAGCTCTTTTATTACCCCTTAGAACAAAGAAACAACACGCTTTTCCATGCCATTTATTACAAAAAGATGCCCAACTTCTTTGCCAAGAATCATCTTTGCAATTGGTGTTTTGGGTGATATACAGAATATTTTACATGCATCTAATTCTAATACGCCTGCAGAAATAGCAATAAAATAGTATTCCTTTTCTGTTTTAATTAGACTCCCTAAACCAATTGCTGTGTGCTTTTTTTCGATAGCTACCTTAGATAAAACTTCTTTTATTTTTTCTGCTTCAAACAACTGATTCCCTAATTTCTCTCGTTCTAATTGCAGCATTGCTCTGCCCGTTTCGTGCTTATCACCTGCTGAACTTTTTGTTTCAGAATGTAAAGCCGTATTAACCTCATTAATACTTGTTTTAATCCTTTCTAGTCGCTCTAAAATATAATCTTGGCAAAATTGGTAGGCTTGCGCTTTCATACTATACTAATTCTGCTAATTCTTTGCCTATTAAACTCCCAATTGCAATACCCATGCCTCCTAAACGTACTCCGCAAAACACATTATTGGACAGTTGTTTTATAATGGGTTTCTTTTTACTACCAACACCCATAATACCACTCCATCTATGTTCTATATTAAAACTTTGGTTGGGTAGAATCACATTTTTTAGCAGGTCTTCTAATGCTTTTTGCACTATTTCTGTTTGCCCAAATTCATTGGTTTCTTCGGCTTTAAAATCTAAGTTTCTACCTCCTCCAAAAAGAATTCTATTGTCAATATTTCTAAAATAAAAATAGCCTTCATCAAAATGAAAAGTTCCCTTTATTTTTAAATTTTCTATCGGTTTGGTAATAAGCACTTGTGCCCGTACAGCTTTTACATTTTCTTTTATAAGTTGCGATGCAAAACCATTGGTTGTTAGTATTAGATTTTTTGCGGTAAAATCGAATTTATCTGTATTTACAGCGACTTTGTCTGTTGCCTGCTCATATCTTGTTACTTGTACCGAATTAAGTATTTGAATGTGTTTCTTTGCCGCTAATTGCAGTAAACTAAACATTAATTTTCCAGTGTCTATTTGCCCTTCTTCCACATGTGTAATGTACTGCTCTTGAACTACTTTAAAAGCAAAATTGTTTGCTGTGGTTTTAAACACTTCTTTGCTAAAAACAGGTTCTAAAAGTTGGTTGAGCCTAGGTATTTCATCGCGACATATATGATACAAGTTTTCATCTTTATTTAAAAAAAGTTCATGCCCCCCAAGCTTTTGGAAACCTATGTTTTCATCGCCAAGTGTTTTTCTAAGTAATTGAATGCCTTTAAATCGTTGTTCAACTAATGCTACAACTTCTTCTTGGGAATGGGATTTTAAATCTGCTAAAACTTCCGAAGCGCTACCAAAACATGCAAAGCCTGCATTCTTTGTGCTAGCTCCTTGAGGCAAGCTGCCTTTCTCAAGTATAATAATCTTAGCTTTTGGGAACCTTTCTTTAAGGTACAATGCTGTAGTAAGACCAACTATACCACTACCAACAATGGTATAATCAATATTAGAAAGCCAGGTTTTATATTCCCAATAACTTAATTCCATAAAAGTAAAAACCCCGATTAATCGGGGTTTAAGTTAGTAGTTATATTTTTCATCCATTGTAAAGTCCTCCATAAATTTAGTGGTATAGTTACCCGCTAAATAATCTGGATGGTCCATTAACTGTCTATGAAAAGCTATTGTTGTCTTAACACCTTCAATAACAAACTCGTCTAAAGCACGCCGCATTTTATTAATAGCCTCTTCGCGCGTTTGCGCAGTGGTAATTAATTTTGCCACCATAGAGTCATAGTTTGGCGGAATAATATAGCCGCCATATACATGCGTGTCTAAACGTATACCATGCCCCCCAGGAGTATGCAAAGTAGTAATCTTACCTGGTGAAGGTCTAAAGTTATTATAAGGATCTTCTGCATTAATTCTACATTCTATAGAATGTAGTTTAGGGATGTAGTTCTTACCAGATATTGGTACGCCTCCAGCCACTAAAATCTGCTCACGTATTAAATCGTAATCCACCACTTGTTCTGTTATCGGGTGTTCTACTTGAATACGCGTATTCATCTCCATAAAGTAAAAATTTCGGTGTTTATCTACTAAAAATTCTACGGTTCCAGCACCTTCATACTTAATATATTCTGCTGCTTTAACAGCCGCTGCACCCATGTCTTCTCGCAACTTATCCGTCATAAAAGGCGAGGGGGTTTCTTCTGTCAATTTTTGATGTCTTCGCTGTACCGAACAATCTCTTTCAGAAAGATGGCAAGCTTTACCGTACTGATCACCTATTATCTGTATTTCTATATGGCGCGGCTCTTCAATAAGCTTCTCCATATACATAGCACCATTACCAAAAGCTGCAGTTGCTTCTTGTACTGCACTATCGTATAAATCTTGCATCTCATCTTCACTCCAAACGGCACGCATTCCCTTTCCGCCACCACCAGCAGTTGCCTTAATCATAACAGGATAGCCCATCTTTTTTGCTATCTTCTTAGCATCTGCTACATCTTTAAGAAGTCCGTCTGAGCCAGGTACACAAGGCACCCCTGCTTTTTTCATGGTTTCTTTTGCAGTTGCTTTATCTCCCATTCTATCTATCTGATCCCCCGAAGCCCCAATAAACTTAATATCGTGCTCTGCACATATTTTTGAAAATCTAGAGTTTTCAGAAAGGAACCCATAGCCAGGATGTATTGCATCAGCATTGGTAATTTCGGCAGCAGCAATTATATTAGGAATCTTTAAATACGATTCACTACTTGGAGCTGGGCCAATACAAACCGCTTCATCTGCAAAACGTACATGTAAGCTTTCTTCATCAGCTTTTGAGTATACCGCCACCGTTTTTATACCCATTTCTTTACAGGTTCGTATAACACGAAGGGCAATCTCTCCTCTATTTGCTATTAGTATTTTTTTAAACATATTTTTTAGTTTAAGAGTTTATGGTTTAGCAGTCTGTTAGTTTAAATACATGTGCTTTTAAACTTTAGATCTTAAAACTTCTAAACTTAAAATTTAAGATGGGTCAACTAAAAATAAAGGTTGGTCAAACTCTACAGGAGAAGAATCATCAACTAAAATTTTAACAATTTTACCTGAAACCTCAGATTCAATATCATTAAAGAGTTTCATTGCTTCTATAACACAAAGTACATCTCCTTGATTTATTTCTTTACCAACCTCAACAAAATTAGGTTTGTCTGGAGCTGGTTTTCTATAGAAAGTACCTATAATAGGAGACTTTATGGTAATATATTTTGAATCGTCTGATGCTTCTGCCGCTACAGGTGCAGCTGCTACTATTTCTGCTGCTACTGGAACTTGAACTGGTGCAGCTGGTGCTGGAGCCTGAGCCACAGGTATTTGCTGTACTATTGTTGTTTCTGAAGAATCGCTATGGTCACCAGTACGAATAGTGATTTTGATATCCTCCATTTCTAACTTCACTTCACTTGCGCCAGATTTAGCAACAAACTTGATCAAGCTTTGAATCTCTTTAATATCCATTTAATTTGATTTAGTTAATCCTTAAAATTAATTGTAAGCCCATTTTAAATAAATAGAACCCCAAGTAAATCCGCCACCAAAAGCAGCAAACACTAAATTATCTCCTTTATTTAATTGGTCTTCGTAATCTGCTAAAAGCAAAGGTAAAGTTGCAGAGGTTGTATTTCCGTAGCGATGAATATTCATCATTACTTTACTGTCTTCTACCCCCATACGCCTTGCTGTAGCGTCTATAATTCTTTTATTTGCTTGGTGGGGAACTAGCCAATCTACATCATCATGAGATAGGTTGTTGCGCTCCATTATTTTACCGGATACATCTGCCATATTAGAAACGGCAAACTTAAATACAGACTTGCCATCTTGGTAAACATAATGCTGTCTCTTATCAACAGTTTCTTTTGAAGAAGGTAATATTGATCCCCCAGCATCTATTTTTAGAAAGTTTCTTCCAATACCATCTGACCTTAAATATTCATCTTGAAAGCCAAGGCCTTCGTTATTTGGTTCAAAAAGTGCTGCCCCTGCTCCGTCACCAAAGATGATGCATGTAGTTCTGTCTGTGTAATCTATAATAGAAGACATTTTATCTGCTCCTATTAGCAATACTTTTTTATATCTGCCAGATTCTATATAACTAGACGCCGTAGACATACCATATAAAAAACTTGAACATGCGGCAGATAAGTCGTAAGAAAATGCATTGGTTGCACCAATCTCAGAAGCTACATAAGCTGCTGTTGAAGCAACTAGCATATCTGGAGTAGCTGTAGCTACCAAAACCAAATCAATCTCTAATGGATCAATCTGTTTTTTCTCAATAAGATTCTGTGCTGCCTTTGTTGCTAAATACGATGTTCCGGCTCCTTCTTTTTTTAAAATTCTTCGCTCTTTAATCCCCGTTCTAGAAGTAATCCATTCATCATTAGTATCTACCATGGTCGCCAATATATCATTGGTTAATTTATAGTCTGGTAGATATGACCCTACAGCTGTTATAGCTGCTGTGTTTTTTGCCATGTTTAATATTCGTTTTTAGTGAAAAAAGATTAAAATTGACTAAAAAGTGGTGAAAAATAGTAATTTTCTAGGACTTTTTGCTCAAAAACAGCCCATTTTTAAAAAAATGACATAATTCCATAAAAAAACTCCCGATTACTAAATCGGGAGTCTTATTTTATTTAAAAAACCGCTTTTATGCAGCTGTTTCTTCTGTTTTATCTACTAAAACTTGACCTCGGTAATATAATTTACCTTCATGCCAGTGTGCTCTGTGGTACAAATGCATTTCGCCAGTAGAAGAGTCTTTAGCAATTGTTGGCGCAACCGCCTTATAATGCGTACGTCTTTTGTCTCTTCTTGTTTTTGATATTTTTCTTTTAGGATGTGCCATTGTTGCCTATTTATCCGTTAATAATTTTTTTAATCCGTCCCACCTAGGGTCTGTATCTTCTGTGTCTTTTCTGTTCTCTTTTATCTCTTTTGGTTGTAATGCTTCAAGCTTATCTAAGGCTTCAGATTTTAAAGTTCCATCAATAACACCAGGGTGTATTCTTTTTTGCGGAACTGCTAAAACAAGCATTTCATAAACATACTGTGCAATGTTCACTTGATATTCACCATGTGGTAATATCAAGATTTCATCATCTTCATCATTATATGCTTCACCAAATTTGATAACCAATTGCAAATTCGATTGAACCTCTTGATCATAGGGTTCGCTCGTTAAGTCACAATTTACATTTACTGTCCCAGATGCTGAAATTTCTAATTCCATCATCGTATTCATCTTATTTAGCTCAGCTTTCAATGTTATTGAAGAAGAATTAAACTCTTCATAACCAAAAGATTCAAAGAACGTATTGTCAATTATGTACTCAAACTCGTGTTTTCCTAACTTCAATCCTGAAAAAGGAATAAAAAACTCCTTTAGCTCTTTCATTTTTACGGGTAATGTTTGTGTACCAGCCATTAAGGCGGGTGCAAAGATAGTATTTATTTACAAAATCCCAATCTTTAAATAAAAATATAATGTCGTATTAAACAGATCTATTTACTCTTTGCTTTTTTAGTGGGTTTTTAGTGAGCTCTTCGTAATCTTTTCTGTTTCTAAAAATACGTATTGCGGCAAATACTGCCTCCTTAAATGAGCTTTCGTCTGCCTTAGCCTGTCCTGCGATTTCATAGGCAGTTCCATGATCAGGTGAGGTTCTAACCTTACTAAGCCCCGCCGTAAAATTTACGCCTTTGCCAAAAGACAGTGTTTTAAATGGAATTAAGCCTTGGTCGTGGTAAGCTGCTAAAATGGCATCGAACTTTTCATGCCCCTTAGAACCAAAAAAACTATCCGCAGAATAAGGTCCATAAACCAAATGCCCCTCTTTAAATAATGTTTCAACAACTGGCTTCATTATTTTTTCATCTTCTTCCCCTATCGTACCATTATCGCCACTATGAGGGTTTATTCCTAAAAGTGCAATCTTAGGCCTACGAATACCAAAATCCATTTCTAAAGACTTAGACATCGTACTTACTTTGTCTTGTATTAATTTAGTGGTTATCGCATTGGCTACATCTTTTACGGCTATATGATCTGTGAGTAAACCAACCCTAAGCTCATCGGTTACCATAAACATTAAACTTTCCCCATTTAACTCTTGCGCCAAATAATCTGTATGGCCAGGAAATTTAAAATCTTCGGCCTGTATGTTATTCTTGTTTATAGGTGCTGTTACCAGAACATCTATTTCATTCTTCTTTAGCGCTTCTACTGCGGCTCTCAAGCTTTTTATAGCATACTCGCCTGCCGTTGTAGTTTCTTTGCCAAATTCTATATTAGGAACTTCTTTCCAAACATTAACTACATTAATTTTACCATCTATAGCTTTAGCAGCATTATGCACCCCGTTAAAACTAATATTTAGATTTAATGTTTCTTTTTGATGTGCTATTGTTTTGTTTGAAGCAAACAAAACTGGCGTGCAAAAATCCAGCATCCTGGCATCTTCAAAAGTTTTAAGAGCCACCTCACATCCTATTCCATTTAAATCCCCTACTGAAATGCCTAAACGTATTTTTTTACTTTCATCCATAAAAATCCGTATTCTAATAGCTACTTTTACGTTACAAAGCTAGGTAATTTAAAAAAGACATGTTTACAGGTATTATAGAGACTTTAGGAACAGTAAAAGACTTAAAAAAAGAAGGCGAAAACCTGCATATAACAGTGGCTTCTAATATAACTGCCGAGCTAAAAATTGACCAAAGTGTTGCGCATAATGGGGTTTGCTTAACTGTAGTCGCTATAGACAATGACCTATATACCGTTACAGCAATACAAGAAACCTTAGATAAAACAAGTTTAGGTAAACTAAAAATTGGCGATGCTGTAAACTTAGAACGGGCTATGCTTATGGGTGCTCGTTTAGACGGGCATATTGTACAAGGGCATGTAGACCAAACCGCCACTTGCCAAAGTGTAAAAGAAAAAGACGGAAGCTGGTTTTTTACCTTTTCTTATGATGCAAGCCTTAACAATGTAACCATTGAAAAAGGCTCTATTACAGTAGATGGGGTTAGCCTTACCGTTGTAGATTCTAAAAAAGATACTTTTAGCGTAGCTATAATTCCGTACACCTATAAGCACACCCGATTTAACACTTATACAAAGGGTACGCTTGTAAACCTGGAGTTTGATGTTATTGGAAAATATGTAGCAAAGCTTATGTCGATTTCCTAAAATCGCTACAAGCAACTTTTGCTTTAATTAATACAGTAAGCGAAAAATCTTTTTAGCAAGTTTTAATTTCCATCCTGTTCTTGTACTTGCCATAATACCACGTAATGCTTTTTGATTAATACGTGTTGCTACTGGATATGGGTACACCCTACTTTCTATTGTTTTAGCAGGAATTTTAGCGTGTTTTGCCAGCTCTAATTCTTGCATGAGTTCTCCCGCTTGAGGAGCAATCATACTCCCAGAAAGAATTTTCTTTTTGCCGATGTTTTTATTGCCATCAAACCAGATGGACAAATGACCATAGGTATAATCTTGAAGTATCGCCCTGTCATCATGTTCAAAATTTTGATCTTGTCTGTAATGCGATAAGCCTTGGTCCCAAATCTGTTTTTCTGTAAGTCCAAAATGTGCCACCTGAGGGTCTGTAAAAGTCACCCAACTTAAATCACTCATTGTGTTTTTCTTCTTAAAAACAGGCACCAATATATTACGCCATACTTGGCGTACCATTTTCTCTGCGCCATGAGAAAACATATAGGTTCCTGCAGCATCGCCAATAGCGTATACCCTCTTATTTGTTGTCTGTAAATAGGTGTCTACTTTTATTTTACCTCTTTCTGTTAGTGCAACACCTCCTTTTTCTAGGCTTAAACCTTTAGTGTTTACTATTCTACCAGCTGCTATTAAAGTGGTATCACATGCTAGTTCTGTTTTTGTTCCATCTTTAGAAAATACTATCGCATTGCCATTTGCAAACGATTTAACCTCAGCATTATTAATGATGCCTAAGCCTTCTTTTATAAACTGCTCTTCAAGAATATTTGACACCTTTTCGGGTTCTTTATTTAGCAGTCGGCTCCCTCTATTGACTATGGTTACATTAGACCCAAAACGAGAAAAAACTTGACCTAGTTCACAGCCAATAGGTCCCCCACCAATAACAATCAAATCTTTAGGTAAGCTTCTACAATCAAAGAAAATATTTTCATTGGTATACACCTTTACCGTATCCATACCTTCTATAGTAAGATGCCTAGGCTTAGATCCCGTGCATAGAAAAATACGTTTTGCAGTATATGCTTCGCCATTTACTTGAATGGTTTCTTTGGATGAAAAAGAAGCTTCACCAATTACTACATCTATACCATGACTTCTTAAAGCTTCAGCGTCTTCAGTTCCTTTAATATGGTCTTGTAGCGAATGTACGTGGTCTAAAATAGCTCCCATATCGGCTTTCCCGTTTACATTAAGTCCAAATTTTGAAGCCAGTTTTGCTTGATGAAATTGGTGCGCTAAATGAATTAAAGCCTTACTAGGCACGCATCCATAATTGGTGCAATCACCCCCAAAATTGTTATTGTCTTTTTCAATCATTAAGGTTTTTAGTCCTAATGCGTTGGCTACGCCAGAAGAGCCTAGACCTGCCGCTCCCCCTCCTATTACGATTACATCGTATTTTTTCATGATACTATTTTATATCGTCTAAACTATACTAATTATTCGCTAGTATCTTTATTAATCGCTTATATTTTAATAAAAATCTTTTTCTTATAGAATACATAAGCTAACACAATATAAAAAGCAACTACACTTAAGCCATAAAGTAAAGAAGATGTTTCCATGGCTATAAAATCTTGAACGTAAAGATTCTGAAATAACCAATCATGTAAAGAACTTTCGCCTACATTAATCGTCTCCATTACTTTATTAATAAAACTTGACAAAAAATACAGTACAATAGCATTAGCTCCAGCATATCTAAATATGCTTCCAAACTGAATCTTCTTTACATCAGTTATATAGTATATTAAAGCTAGAATTACATTGGCCCAGCCTGCCGTAACTAGTACAAAACTGCTTGTCCAAAGTGCTTTATTTATAGGGAAAATAAAATTCCATAAATGACCTATTAGCAGGAGTGCTCCCCCAAGACCAAATAGAATGGTTGTTTTCTTTTCTTGTTTTGATAGAAGGATAAGTCCTGTAAAAATACCTAACAAAGAACTCACTATAGACGGAATGGTGCTCAACAATCCTTCAGGGTCATAATCTGGTTTATAATTATGTGTGCCAAATACTTTTACATCTAACCAATTTGCAAGGTTATTAGGTGCTCGCTCTAAGGTTGATGCTACTCCGTTAACTGGTACCAATGTCATCAATAGCCAATAGCCTATTAAAAAAAGTATAGAAATGCCTATTAGTTTTTTCCAATCAAAATTTAAAAAAAGAAGCGATGCAAAAAAGAAAACTACTCCTATTCGCTGTAATACTCCGGGGAATCTAATCGCTGAAAAATCTTTTAAAAAAGGGAAGCTTAAGGTAAATGCCCCTAAAAATAGCCCCAAGCCTATTAATTTTAAACTTCGAATAACAATCTTTTTATATGTGCTAGAATCGGTCTTTTTATTCTGGTAAGCAAAAACAATTGAAGTCCCTACAATAAATAGGAAAAAGGGAAATACTAAATCTGTAGGGGTATACCCGTGCCATTTTGCGTGTAAAAAAGGCGCATATACATTTGACCAGGTACCAGGGGTATTCACCAAAACCATTAAGACAATTGTCATGCCTCTAAAAATATCTACCGATAATATCCTGTCTTTCATTTTATTATTATAAAATATTCGACTTCATTTTACCCCAAACCCGTGTAAGTAAAACGCCTGCTATAAGGGCTACGCCCGAGTAAATTAAAGCTAGTTTTGTTTCGCCATAAATCCAATACCCTGTAGCAAACATTATACTATAAATTAGAACGACGCCTATTAGCATTGCACCAATCCCCGAAGGAACGCTCCATTTTACTTTAGAACTTACAATTTCTTCATTGTCGTTTTTGGCTTTAGAAACAACTTTTGCCCAACCCGGACCTCCAGGCTGTATTTTCTTGTAAAA
>CAZLUS010000001.1:48872-51186 GCA_964562775.1 uncultured Flavobacteriaceae bacterium
TACGGTAGCTATTCTTCCTACTGCTACCATCTGCTTTTCTGTGGCATCAGGATTTATTTGCTGTTTATAAAAATCAAAAACAATATACGATGAACCCCAATTTAATTGTGTAGAAATTGTACTCATATACGCCGCTACTAAAGATGCTAAAACCACTCCTAAAAGACCACTTGGCAGCTTGGTTAACATTGCCGAATAAGCTAAATCGTGCCCTAATTTGTTTTCAGCAACATCGGGGAAAGCCGTAGCTATACTAGCAATATCTGGGTACACTACCAAAGACGCTAAAGCCACCAAAATCCACGGCCATGGACGCAAAGCATAATGCATAATATTAAAAAAGAAAGTCGCCCCAATAGCATGATTTTCGTCTTTAGCTGCTAACATACGCTGGGCAATATAACCACCGCCGCCTGGTTCTGCCCCTGGGTACCAGGAACTCCACCACTGCACAGCAATAGGAATAATAAACATGGTTATTAAAACACTTTGATTGTCAAAATCTGGTAGTATGCTCAGTTTATCGGCTACATTTTCATGAACAATTAAAGCTTCTATTCCGCCTACTTCTGGAATATTTACCAAATAAAATGCAGCACCTATTGCACCTGCCATAGCCACAAAAAACAAAAGAAAATCGGTATACACCACCCCTTTAAAACCACCTAAAGCACTAAAAACAACTGTTATTAGACCTGCTCCTACAACCGTTTGCCAAGGCTCTAGGCCTAACATTATGCCGCCAATTTTAATAGCCGCCAAAGTAACAGATGCCATTGTTATAACATTAAAAAGTGCTCCCAGATAAATAGACCTAAACTTTCTTAAAAAACTAGCAGGCTTTCCACCATAGCGCATTTCGTAAAACTCTAAATCTGTTTTTACATTCGATTTACGCCATAGTTTTGCGTATACAAAAACAGTAAGCATTCCTGTTAATAGAAAACACCACCAAACCCAATTGCCCGAAACCCCAGAGGTTCTAACAATGTCCGTCACTAAATTAGGGGTGTCTGTAGAAAATGTAGTTGCTACCATTGATAAGCCCAACAACCACCATGGCATGGTACGCCCAGACAGAAAAAACTCGGAAGAATTCTTACCCGATTTTTTAGACACATATATTCCTATTCCTAAAACAATAGAAAAGAAAATTATAATAAAACTGTAATCAAGTGTGCTAATTTCCATAAATGAAATATTGGTTGGTTTTTAAAGATATTGTTTTTTACTTAAATTATTAAAAAGTCCTGCAAAGCATAAATAGTAAAATTTCGCTTTTCGCTTTATTTATTCTCATTCTGTATTAGCCTTTGCCTAAGCATTTCAACTTATTTTCTAAAGTATTTTAGCTATTTTACACCTTAAAATATATTTGTTATTATGAGCGATGCTAGCTATTCTCCTATTAAAGTAAGTTTAGAAAAAGATAAAAAATATGCTTGGTGTACCTGTAGCCACAGCACAAACCAGCCTTTTTGCGATGGTTCACATAGAGCACACAATGCTACGCCGTCTATGGGCTTTTCTGTAGAAGAAGACAAAGAAGCTTTTTTGTGTACTTGTAAAAAAACAAAGAATCCGCCGTACTGCGATGGTTCTCATAAGAACTAAGCTGAATTTTTTTCGTTTTTTAGTGTTTAGCTTACCAGCAATAAATTACTAGGTTTAGCAATACAGCTGCTATGTTTTAATGAACCTTTGTATTAAAAATTCATTGATTTCCTTCCTTGCATGTCTTTGTGACTATTAAATGATAATGGATAGCGCTTTAAATTAATCGATACCTTCTTTAGTCTTTGTAATGTGAGCGACCATTTTACAGGCATCTTGACTTCCATTTTTACATGCGTCTTTGTAAAACGAAAGCGCCTTATCCATGTCTTTAGGCATCTCTTCCCCATTAAAGTAAAGGTTGCCAAGTTGCACTTGAGCATTAACATATCCTTGATCAGAAGCCAACATAAAATATGAAATTGTTTTTTGAATGTCTTTTTCAACACCTTGACTATTTAAATACATTATCCCTAAATTATATTGTGCAGGAGCAAAATCTTCTTTAGCTGATTTTTTAAAATAAGTATGAGCTTTATTATAGTTAACGGGAACATCTTTACCAAAATAAAATTTACAACCTTTTTCAAAATGAGTCCTCCTTTTCGGAAAAAACCATATTACACCAAGCACCAATAACAAAATCCATAAAGAAAACCCCCAAACCCAATCCATAAATGGTATTTTATATTCAGGCAATGGTTTAGGTAATACTCCACTTTCTTGATTGGCAGTAATCTGATTCTCATCTAAAGGAAAG
>CAZLUS010000002.1:0-1262 GCA_964562775.1 uncultured Flavobacteriaceae bacterium
CTATTAACAATACCATTATCATAACAGACATGGTATCGTTTAAAATAGAATCTACACCATACCTAGTTCTAAAAGAATTAAAAACGTTATTAGACAAGCATAAAATACTAGGTCAAAAATTTTCTGAAGTTCAGGTAATTCATAAAAACAACCTGTTTAGCCTTGTTCCTAAAACTTTATTTAACGAAAAAGAACTCGCTAACTATTTAAAATTTAACACCAAACTTTTAGCAAATGACCATATTGTTTATGACGAATTAGACAATCAAGATATTGTTAGTGTTTATGTACCTTTTACCAATATCAACAACTATGTCTATGACAATTTTGGTGAATTTGAATTTAAGCATAGTAGTACCGTTTTATTACATACGCTATTACATAAAAAACCAAGTTCAAAAGCTGTTTGTTATGTGCATGTTTCAGACAGAGAAATGGAGCTTGTAGTCTTACATCAGAAAAAAGTTATCCTTTACAACCAATTTAAATACGCTACTAAAGAAGACTTTTTATACTATATCCTCTTTACCTATGAGCAATTAAAATTAGACCCAGAGCATCATAAACTAAAGCTATTTGGTACAATTGAAGAAGGAAATGACTTGTTTGAGATTTGCTACCATTATATTAGAAAAGTCTCCATTTTTGTTCCTAAGAATGTAAAATACACTTTAGAAAAAGGAAATGACGAGTCTATAGATTTAACCTTGCTTAATTAGATAATGCGCATCATTTCAGGAAAATATAAAGGAAAGCGCTTAAAGGCACCTAAAAGATTACCCGTTAGACCTACTACAGACATGGCTAAAGAAGCCTTGTTTAATATTCTTAATAATAACTACTATTTTAAAGATTTGGCTGTTTTAGATTTATTTTCTGGAACAGGAAATATAAGTTTTGAGTTTGCGTCTAGAGGGGTTACTACTATAAAAGCTATTGATCAAAATATACACTGCGTTCAATTTATAGCTAAAACTGCTAGAGAATTAAACTTTACTATTGAAGTAGTAAAAAGTGATGTGTTTAAATTTTTAGAACGCACTACTAATGGTTACGACCTCATCTTTGCCGACCCTCCCTATAATTTAGATTTAGATAGCTTTTCTTCAATTGCCAAATTGGTCTTTTCTAATGATTTATTAATAGAGGAAGGACTCTTAATTATTGAACATTCTGAACAAACAGATTTAAGTGAACTTCCTTATTTTACTGAGAAAAGAAAGTACGGCAGCAGTATTTTTAGCTTCTTTAAAAATTAGCTT
>CAZLUS010000002.1:1362-14124 GCA_964562775.1 uncultured Flavobacteriaceae bacterium
GATAGTGATGATAGTGAAACTACTGCTGCTGACGAACAATCTATAATTGGCACCTGGTCAATGATTGAGTTTGAAGCAGACTCTGAAATTACGACTGATGTTGCAGGTCAAGCCCTTACAATAGCCGATGTAACTAGCGTTGGTGAAAACTTTGATTATACTGTTGTTTTTACAGAAAACACATACACCGTTGGAGGTTCTTATGATATAGTGACAACAGGAACAGGGACAGGCATACTTGGTGAAGAAACGATAGAAGATACACAATCTATAACAGGTATTGACGAGACTGGAACCTATACACTAGATACAGAAGAAGGTACTATTCTATTTGATGGTAATCTATTTGATTTTGAAGCGAATGGTATGGAATTTTCTGAATTTTCTGAAGAACAAGAACTAAATATAGCTTTCGACAATAGTGGTAATTTAGTATTGACACAGGTGGTAGAAACTATTATTGAAGAACAAGGTCTAGAACTTTCTGCTACTGTAGATGCAAGAGCAGTTTTTAGTCCTAATTAGAAAACTTACCACAAAAAATTAATAACAAAGCCGAACAATATTGTTCGGCTTTGTGTTTTAATACAGATCATAAGCCGGATTCTGTCTAAGCCTTATCATTTATCTAGGCTTTTAGTTACCCAAAAGCTCTAACCGTCTACCCTCTAACTCGAGCGAGCAGCCCTCAAATATTAGTTTACATGACGTTTCACCGTATAGAGTTTACCTGATTTCACTACAGCCTAACTGTACTTGCTTTCTGTTGCACTTGTCCGCTCCGCCTAAACGGATGACGGGCGTTACCCGCTATACTGCCCCATGGTGTCCGGACTTTCCTCGTTTCAATAAATTGAACCGCGATAAGGTGACCTGTTACGGGCAAAGATAACCCAATTGTTAATAAAAAGATGGCTTAAATAAAGTATGTAGTACGTAATGGTAAGTGCTATTTTTATATTTGTAAAGCATCTTAAAAAATGTTGTATTGGAACCTTTTGTAGTATCTGCCAGAAAATATAGACCGCAAACATTTAAAGATGTTGTTGGACAACAGGCTATAACCAATACCCTAACCAATGCAATAGAAAATAACCATCTTGCGCAAGCATTACTTTTTTGTGGTCCCCGTGGTGTAGGCAAAACTACCTGTGCGCGTATTCTTGCTAAAAAAATTAATTCTGATGGTACCGAAAGTCCAGATGAAGACTTTGCCTTTAATATTTTTGAACTAGACGCCGCATCAAACAATTCGGTAGATGACATTAGAAGTCTTATAGACCAAGTACGCATTCCCCCTCAAGTAGGAAAGTACAAAGTTTATATTATTGATGAGGTACATATGCTATCGCAATCTGCCTTTAATGCCTTTTTAAAAACACTTGAAGAACCACCAAAACACGCTATTTTTATTTTAGCAACTACAGAGAAACATAAAATTATCCCTACAATACTATCTAGATGTCAAATTTTTGATTTTAAAAGAATTACAGTCAAAGATGCTGCACACTACTTAAAATATATTGCTCAAGAACAAGGGGTAAATGCTGAAGATGACGCTTTGCACATTATAGCTCAAAAAGCAGATGGGGCTATGCGTGACGCCTTATCTATTTTTGATAGAGTTGTCAGTTTTTCGGGCAAAGAACTTACTCGTAAAGCGGTTACAGAAAATTTAAACGTACTAGATTACGATACTTTTTTTGAAACAACAGACTTGCTTCTAAAAAATAGCATTCCAGAACTACTATTACTTTTCAATAAAACCTTATCACTTGGTTTTGATGGCCATCATTTTATAAATGGTTTAGCTACTCACTTTAGAAACCTTATGGTGTGCAAACATCAAGAAACGGTTAAACTACTAGAAGTTGGAGAAAGCACTAAACAAAAGTATAATGAACAAGCTAGTATAGCTTCTCAAGCTTTTTTAATTAAAGCTTTAGACTTAGCCAATGATTGCGATTTAAGCTATAGAACTAGTAAAAACCAACGTTTATTGGTTGAATTAACGCTAATGAAATTAGCATCATTAACTTTTGATGCCGAAAAAAAAAAGGATGATTTTATAATTCCTGCTACGCATTTTAAAAGTCTAGATTATACTAAAGCACCTTCTTACTCTATTTCTGAAGAAATCGCAATACAGCCAACAGCAATTAAAGAGCAAGATATCGCTCAAAAAGAAATAGAAGAGGTACAAAAACCTAGTGCTACTATAGAAGAAGCCACAGTTGTTGAAAAAGAGACAAAAGAACCCGTCAAGGTCGATTTTACGCCTCCAAAAATTCAACTTAAAAAATTACCTAATAGGGTATCTGGGCTTTCCCTATCTAGTTTAAAAGCAAAGAAAGAGCATCAAAATTCTAAAAGTGATGCTGTAACAGAAGAAGAAAAACCAACAGATTCTTTTTCTCAAGAAGAACTGCAAAAACATTGGGCAGATTTTGTAAAAAAAATAGATGCCAGAGGAAAGAAAATATTAGCATCAAACTTAAACGCTGATGTACCAAAACTTAAAAGCGAAAATCTAATCTGTATAGAGCTTCCTAATTCAACCATGAAAAAGGAAGTAGAGCGTGAACAAAGTTTACTGCTTAATTATTTAAAAGAGCAATTAAATAATTATTCTATTTCGTTAGAAATTACCGTAAATGAAGAGGCTTCTAAGAAATTTTCTTTTACACCAGAAGAAAAATATGATAAACTAAAAGAAAAAAATCCAGCTATTGAATTACTACGAAAAGAATTCGATTTAGATTTTTAGCTAGCCTTCTTTTTTAAAACCAAGGCATATATACCCATCATTATAGCAGCTATAAGTAAGCCCAAAGCTTCTCTACCACTTTCTATATTTACAATATCACCTTCCCCAATACTTACGCCTTCAAATTTTTCTGGCCAAGTATAAATTGCTAACACTAGATAAAAAACAGACAATACAATTGCCCAATAAGCCTTAAGCTTATTTAAAGCAAATAGTAATGATGCCAAAGCAGCAACACCATATATAAAGTACCATTTAGTAGCATCTGGGTCGTTATATTGTACAATAGCTGCATAGGCAAATAATCCAGTAAATAAATATGCTAAAATCTTTAAAAATATATTCATAAACTGTTTTTTACATGTTGTTCTAATATAAAGTAATTACTAAAAACTGCTTGCTTTATTTCTATTTTTGATTCTTTATTTTTGTATTAAACAACTATAGCATGCTAGGCTTAAAACTACCTACAGACCCAAGATGGGTAAACATTGTAGAGAAAAACATTGAAGAGATTCTTACTGACCATGCGTATTGCGAACAAAAAGCGGCTAGTACTGCTATTTCTCTAATTGTTTCTTTCCCAGAGTACACAGAACTTACTAAAGAGATGATTGCGCTTTCTAGAGAAGAAATGGGGCATTTTAAAATGGTGCACGATTTACTTCTAGAGCGTGGTTTTACGTTAGGAAGGGACCGTAAAGATGACTATGTGTTAGAATTATTAAAATTCTTTCCAAAGGGAGGCAGTAGAACTACACAATTGGTGCATCGTTTACTCTACGCCGCCTTAATAGAAGCTAGAAGCTGTGAACGTTTTAGATTATTATCTGAAGAATTAGATGATAAAGAACTTTCTGAATTCTATTATAAACTTATGGTAAGCGAAGCCAGCCATTATACCATGTTTTTAAAGTTTGCACGCGAATATGGCGATGTAGAAGAAGTAAATGCTAAATGGCAAGCTTTACTTGATTATGAAGCTGAAATCATGAAAAATTTAGGGAATAAAGAAACCATTCATGGTTAAATTATGTTTCTAATTTTTTCTCGTAATACTCATACAGTGCAAATTGTGAACGTACTTTTGCTTTACTATTCTTTTTATATGCATTGTCTTGCTTAGCAGAGAATACTCTTCCTTTTACATTATCGTTCCAAGATATATCAAAAGTATCTAATATTTCTTGTCTTATGTCTTCGTCATATATTGGGCAACCAACTTCAACACGATAGTCTAAATTTCTTGTCATCCAATCTGCCGAAGAAATATAAATACTTGGTTTTCCATCATTACCAAAAATGAATACTCTTGGGTGTTCTAAAAATTTATCTACAACACTAATCGCCTCAATATTTTCACTCATACCCTTAACCCCAGGTATTATACAGCAAATACCTCTAATTATTAACTGAATTTTTACTCCTGCCCTACTAGCCTCATACAACTTATCAATCATTTTATAAGAAGTAAAACTATTCATCTTAATTTTTATATAAGCTTTTTTGCCTACTAGTGCATTCGCAATTTCATTATCAATTAGCTTGACAAAAGCATTTCTGGTATAGTGCGGAGATACAATAAGGTGATTGTATTTTCTTAGTCTATACGTAGTTTCAAAAAAGCCAAATACTTTTTGTAATTCTTTTAATATAGGTTCGTTGGCTGTAAACAAAGTATAATCTGTATATACATTAGCGGTAGACTCGTTAAAATTACCTGTACTTATAAAACCATAGCGCTTAGTTTTACCAGCCTCTTCCCTATCAATAAGACATATTTTACTATGAACTTTAAGACCTGGGATACCAAAAATTAGATTTACACCTTCTTCTTTTAATTGATTTGCATAATCGATATTGGCTCTTTCATCAAACCTAGCCTGAAGTTCAATCTGTACTGTTACTTTTTTTCCATTCTTAGCAGCATTTATAAGTGCACCTGCCACTTGAGAATTACTTGCTAGCCTATACACTGTAATATTTATAGCTTTTACAAATGGATCTAAAGCGGCCTCTTTTAAAAATTTAATCACATAATCATAGGTGTGATATGGTGTATAAATTAGGCGGTCTTTTTTTGCTATTTTATCTAAAATACTACCTTCAAGACCAAAGTCTCTTACTGGTAATGGAGTTATTTTATCATATAACAACTCTGTTTTACCCAAACTTGGAAAATCCATATAATCCCTACGATTATGATAACGCCCACCTTGCACTACACTATCCGTTTCATCAATACCCATTTTATCTTTTAGGAATTGTAAGGTGTCAGGGTTTATTTTCTCATCATAGACAAGCCTAACTGGATCTCCCATTTTTCGGTCTTCTATACTAGAGGAAATTTTATCAATAAAACTTTTCCTTAAATCATTATCAATATCTAATTCTGCATCTCTAGTAATCTTAATCATATTTGCAGAAATCTGATCATACTCGAACATTGTAAAAATATCGTCTAAACAATAGCGGATTAAATCGTCTAGGATAATGATATAATTTTTTCCATCTTCCTTAGGCAACTTAACAAACCTATCTACCCCTTTAGGAATTTCAATTAATGCATGTTGCACAGCTGCTTTATGATTTAAAAAGCCTTCTTTTTCTGTTCTTAGCTCCATTTTAACAGCTAAATACGCGGCAGTGTCTTTAAGTGTTGGAAATTTATCAAGATTATTTAAGAGAATTGTAATTAACTGAGGGTTTACCTTTTTTTGAAAATACTTTTTAATAAACTGAGCTTGCTTATCCGAAACCTCAGTCTCATTAATAATATAAATATTCTCTTTGGCTAACTCTACCTTTATATTTCTTAATATGGCAAGACTTTTTTCTTGCTGTTTAACAACTATTTGAGCTATTTCTTTTAGTAAGTTTTTAGCTTTTTCTCCTCCCAAAACACTTTTACCACTTTTTCCGGATTCAACTATTCGCTTAACGGCTGCGTAACGCACTTTAAAGAACTCATCTAGGTTATTACTAAATATACCTATAAAGCGTAAACGCTCTATTAAGGGCACGTTTTCTTCTTCACTTTCTTGTAGTACTCTAGAGTTAAATTGTAACCAACTTATTTCTCTATTAATGTATTCATTTTTTGATTTGCCCATACTATCTTATATCTTTTGGAAAAATGACTTCTACTGTTTTACCTTTTGTAATACCTTGCCAACTAGCAACCTTAAACTCAATCTTAGTTAAGCCAGCTGTTGGAACATTCTCAATATACCTATCTCCTAGATTATTTACAAGTGTTGTTAAAGCATAATTATGACCAAATACTAAAATTGTATTGTAATCGTCATTCACTCGTGTTAAAAAATCTAATACCTGTTCTCCAGAAAAGTCATATAAAGCTTCACTAATCTGTAATTTATTTAAATCTAAGTTTAAATTTCTTGTAAAAATTATGCACGTATGCAAGGCTCTATTGGCTGGACTAGAAAAAACATAATCAATACCTGTGTTAGAAGATTTTAAGGCATTAGAAACTAAATGCGCATCATCAATACCACGTTGCTTTAGCGTTCTATCTTTATCGCTTACATTATCTTCCCAAGAAGATTTTCCGTGTCTTACAAAAAGTATTGTTTTCATTAAATTAGGGTTGCAAACGTTCTATTTTCCAGTCCTTATTATCCATTAAACTATATCTAATTCTATCATGTAGCCTATTTGGCCTACCTTGCCAAAACTCAATAGTTATAGGCCTTACTATATAACCGCCCCAGTGTTTTGGACGTTTTACTTCTTTATTTTTGTGTTTTTTTTCTAATTCTTTAAGGCGTTTTTCTAAAAGCGTTCTCGAAGCAATTACCTCACTCTGTTCAGATACTATAGCTCCAAGTTGACTACCCAATGGACGGGACTCAAAATAAGCATCAGATAATTTTTCTGATAATTTTTCTGTTTTACCCTTTATAATTACTTGTCTTTCTAGGTTTGGCCAAAAGAACGACAAACATGTTGACGGGTTATTCTCTAATGCTTTCCCTTTTTCACTTTTATAGTTGGTGTAATAAATAAAACCTCCTTTAGATATTTTTTTCATTAGCACTACCCTATTCTTAGGAAAACCGTCTGCACCAATTGTAGATACTGTCATAGCATTAGGCTCTTCTACGCCGTCTTCTTTTTCAACTTCATCAAACCATTTTTGAAACTGCTCAAAAGGGTTATGAAGTATTGTAGCCTCATTCAACTCACTCTTATTGTATGACTTTCTATAATTGCTTAAGTCTTTTTGCATAGTCTAACAAAGTTCAACAAAAGAAGGGAGATAATGAAATTAAGAAACTGTTAAGAGCTAAATTATATTTGAAAAACTTTTCCGTCTTCAGCTAGTGCTACATTTTTAAAAATTGTTTGCGCTTCTTCTTTAAAAAGTGCTATTGATTTATAGCGAGTAGAATAGTGCCCTAATAGCAACTTAGCTACCTTGGCTTTATTTGCTATTGTAGCAGCTTCTTTAGCAGTAGCATGTTTAGTTTTAGCACACAAACCCGCTTGCGTTTCTAAAAAAGTAGATTCGTGATATAACATATCTACGCCTGCTATAATGGGTATAATATCTTCTTTGTAAGCAGTATCGCTACAAAAAGCATAACTTTTAGGTTTTGGCGGGTCTAGCGTAAGTTCTTTGTTAGCAATAATGGCACCATCTTTAGCTGTACCATCCTTACCATTTTTAATATTTCTAAATTCACTTTTATCTATTCCATATTTAGCAACAGCCGTTACATCTAAAACCCTAGGGGCTTCTTTTTCTTGAAACAAAAATCCGTTTGTATAAACCCTATGATCTAAGGGTATGGTTCTAACTGAAACTTTTTCGTCCTCAAAAATAAGTTCAGATTCTTTTGAATCTAGCTCATGAAACAGCAATGGATAGTTAGTCCAAGAGCCTCCCAACTTTAAAAGTAGAGTTATGGCTTCCTTAATACCTTTGGGGCCATATACATGCAGTTCTGCTTCTCTACCTAAGAGGTTAAACGTAGCTATTAAGCCTGGTAGTCCAAAAAAATGATCGCCGTGTAAATGCGAAATAAAAATATGTTTTATTCTAGAAAACTTAAGTTTATGCTTCCTTAGTTCTACTTGAGTACCTTCTCCACAATCAACTAAAAACATATGATTGCGTATTTCTAATAGTTGAGAAGTTGGGTTTGTAAGTCCGCGAGGTGTTGCAGCATAACAGCCTAGAATAGTGAGCTTCATATTCCTAAGTCACGTTCTATTTCTTCCATCTCAATGATATCTCTAGCTTCTTGTAATGTAGGAACTAAGCATATTTCTTCTGGTGTATCATCAAAGGATACCTTATCCGTAACTAAAACAAAAGATTTTCTTGTTTCTCGATGCGCATTAGACAATGCTAAAAATTCTAATACATTATCAGCAGTAAGTTTATCAAAAGAAAATAAGTTTACAATAATATGATCATGCTTTATCGTATTGTATGAAGCATTTATATTTTCTAAGAAAGCACTTAACGAAATATCTTCTTGAAAAACTATAGTAGTATTACCTTCTTTATCAAAAATCATATTACTTAATTTTAGAGGCCAATAAATAGATAACCGCCATACGTATGGCTACACCATTCTCTACTTGTTCTAATATAATAGATTGATTTGAATCTGCCACATCACTTGTAATTTCTACACCTCTGTTTATAGGGCCAGGGTGCATAATAACAATTTCTTTTTTTAAACTGTTTAATAATGCTTTATTGATACCAAATTGTTGTGTATATTCTCTTGTTGTAGGGAAATAGCTCACATCCATACGTTCGTTTTGAACTCGCAACATATTAGCAACATCACACCATTCTAATGCTTTTTTAAGATTTGTTTCTACCCCTACTCCTAAAGATTCTATATGTTTAGGAATTAAGGTTTTAGGCCCGCATACTTTTACGTTTGCACCTTGCAGTTTTAAAGCGAAGATATTAGATAAGGCTACTCTAGAATGTAAAATATCACCTACAATGAGCACATTTTTACCCGCTACTTCACCTAATTTTTCTCTTATGGAGTACGAGTCTAATAGTGCTTGTGTTGGATGCTCATGCGCTCCATCTCCTGCATTTATTATTGCTGCTCCTACATGCTTAGAAAGAAAAATACCAGCCCCTGGATTGGGGTGACGCATAACAACTATATCCACTTTCATAGATAAGATATTATTAACCGTATCTATTAGTGTTTCTCCTTTTTTTACTGATGATTGCGAGGCAGAAAAGTTAATGACATCGGCCGAAAGTCTTTTCTCTGCTAACTCAAAAGAAAGTTTTGTTCGCGTACTGTTTTCAAAAAAAATGTTTGCAATTGTAATGTCTCTTAGGGTTGGCACCTTTTTAATAGAACGATTGATTACTTCTTTAAAATGGTCAGCAGTTTCAAAAATGAGCGCTATATCCTTTTTGTTTAGATATTTTATTCCCAATAAATGATTAACGCTTAATTTACTCATTTTTTAATTGCTTATCAGATACACGGCATCTTCACCGTCATTCTCTTTCCACATTACTTTTACTTTTTCATTATTAATGGCATCTACTTGTCTTCCTCTATAATTAGGTTGTATGGGTAAATGCCTGCTAAACCTTCTGTCAATAAGGGTTAAAAGCTCAATTTCTTCTGGCCTACCAAAAGACTGTATAGCAGTTAATGCTGCACGAATACTACGTCCTGTATATAGTACATCGTCTACAAATACTACTTTTTTGTTTTCAATTAAAAAGTCAATTTTAGTTCTATTAGCTTCAAGAATCTTTTCTCCTCTTCTAAAATCATCTCTATAGAATGTTATATCTAAAGAGCCTAAATTAATGTTCTTGACTTTATAATCTTTTTTAAGAATTTCTGATAATCGTTCTGCTAAAAACACTCCTCTTGGTTGTAGGCCTATTAAAACAGTATTACTAAAATCGAGGTGATTTTCGAGCAACTGACAAGCCAAACGATGGAGTATAATGTGTATTTCTTTGGCGGAAAGCAGTACTTTTTGACTCATAAACTTCCGAATCTTTCGGATTACAAAAGTAAACAATTCTTCATTAGCGATATAGTTATAAATAAAAAGCCCTTGATAATTTTATCAAGGGCTTTTAAAATCTATCTATAAAAGACTATTTTTTAGAGTCTGCCTCCATCTTGTCTTTTAATGCTTGTAATGCAGAATTAGCATCTCCTATAGTTGTTGCTGCTTCGTCTGCAGCTTTATCCATCTTCTTTTTGGCTGCTTTTACATTACGTTCTTCTTGCTCTCTAAATAAAGCCGTATGGCTAGCTACAACACGCTTGAAGTCTTTGTTAAATTCAATAATTTTAAATTCAACCTCTTCTCCTTTAACGATTTTCTTACCATCCTCTTTTTCCATATGTCTTGATGGAATAAAGCCAGTAATGTCTTCATTAAATATAACCGTTGCACCTTTATCTACAATATCACTTACGGATGCTTTATGAATAGTACCTTCGGCAAATTCATCTGCATACTTATCCCAAGGGTTCTCTGTAGTTTGTTTATGACCTAAGCTAAGCTTTCTACCTTCAACATCTAATTCTAGTACTTCTACTTCTAAAGTATCGGCTACATTAACAAATTCTGATGGATGTTTGATTTTCTTAGTCCAAGAAAGGTCAGAGATATAGATTAAACCATCAATACCTTCTTCCATTTCAACAAAAACACCAAAATTGGTAAAGTTTCTAACAATACCTTTATGCTTAGATCCTACAGGATATTTAGAAGTAATATCTGTCCATGGGTCTGGTGTCATTTGCTTAATACCTAGAGACATTTTTCTATCTTCTCTATCTAGCGTTAATACAACTGCTTCTACCTCATCACCTACTTTTACAAAGTCTTGCGCTGATCTTAAATGTGTTGACCAAGACATTTCAGATACGTGAATTAAACCTTCAACACCTTCTGCTACTTCAATAAATGCACCGTAATCTGCAATTACAACAACCTTACCTTTAACCTTGTCTCCAACTTTAATGTCTTCTCCAAGGGCATCCCATGGATGTTTCTCTAATTGTTTAAGACCTAACTGTATTCTAGATTTATTATCATCAAAATCAAGAATAACAACATTTAATTTTTGATCTAGCTCAACAATCTCATTTGGATGATTAATTCTACTCCAAGAAAGATCTGTAATATGTACTAGTCCGTCAACACCACCAAGATCTATAAAGACACCATAAGATGTAATGTTTTTAACAACACCTTCTAGTACTTGACCTTTTTCAAGCTGACCAATGATTTCCTTTTTCTGTTCTTCTATATCAGCCTCAATAAGAGCTTTGTGTGATACAACAACGTTTTTAAATTCGTGATTAATCTTAACCACTTTAAATTCCATTGTTTTATTAACATACTGATCGTAATCACGAATTGGTTTTACATCAATCTGCGAACCTGGTAAGAAAGCTTCAATACCAAATACATCTACAATCATACCTCCTTTAGTTCTGCATTTTACAAAACCTTGTACAATCTCTTCTGTATCATGAGCCGCATTAACACGATCCCATGCCATTATAGTTCTCGCTTTTCTATGCGATAGTACTAATTGACCTGTTTTATCTTCACGAATATCTATTAAAACCTCAACAGTATCGCCAATTTTTAAATCTGGATTATAACGAAACTCATTTAATGAGATAACACCTTCAGACTTTGCATTAATGTCAATAATTGCCTCACGGTCAGTCATGTGCACAACTTTCCCTTCAACAACCTCTGCATCAGCAGTGTCTACAAAATTTTCTGCTACTAAGGCTTCAAATTCTTTAAGTTTAGTGTCATCTACACGCTCAATACCCTCTTCGTATTTATCCCAATCGAAATCCTTCAAAAATTCTTGCGGGTCTTGTTTTGGAGTTTCTTCTTTTACTTCTACCGCTTGTGTAGTTTCTTCGGTAGTTGCTTCAGGAGCTTCTACTTCTTTAGCAGTTGCTTTTTTAGCTTTTGCTTTTTTAGCAGTTGTTTTTTTTTCTTCAGCCATTGCTGATTAAAATTTGTATTCTACAGTGGTTTTTAAGAGTTAAACGAAACGTGTAGAAGTTGTTATATATTTATTTTTTCCTTTTTCTCTTAAACTATTCGCAAAAAAGGATTGCAAAAATACAATTAAAATCTTGTTTTACAAAGCTTTAAACAAAAGACAAAACAAATACATAAGCTTTAATGAAAAACTAAGGCAACATGTGACTTTTATAGCTATCTTGTTTCATATTTATAACAATTAAAACTATTGATAATTATGAGTGCTAAAGCAAAATATCAAGCAGTCTTAGAATTAGGACAGCAGCTTGGAATAAAAAACGGTAATGTTTCTGAAGAAGGTGGTGTTTTAAAGATAAAAGGTGAAGCAAATACGCCTTACGAAAAAGATTTACTTTGGAATAAAATTAAGCAACTAGGTGGTGAAAATGCATCTGATGTTAAAGCTAATATTTCAGTAAGTGATAATTCTGTTTATCACAGACATACTGTCGCTAGCGGAGAATCTTTAAGTAAGATTGCCAAGCAGTATTATGGTGATGCTATGAAATACAAAGCAATATTTGAAGCAAATACTAATGTATTGAAGAATCCAGATGTAATTCATCCAGATCAAGTTTTGGTAATTCCAAACATGTAATCTTAAGTAAAAGATTTGAAAAGAAAAAGACGCTAATAAAGCGTCTTTTTTATTTTTTATTAATGACTCTCAGGGTGTAGTCGTAAATACGTTCAAACTGTTCGTCTAAACCCATATCGCTATTATCAAATTCAATAGCATCTTTTGCCTGCTTAAGAGGCGAAACAGCTCTGTGAGAATCTATATAATCACGCTCTCTTACATTTTTTAGCACTTCTTTAAAAGTAACATCTTCTCCCCTATCTAATAATTCTTTATAACGTCTATTTGCTCTTGTTTCAGGAGAAGCAGTCATAAACAGTTTTAGTTCTGCATCTGGAAAAACGACTGT
>CAZLUS010000002.1:14224-17488 GCA_964562775.1 uncultured Flavobacteriaceae bacterium
TAAAGCATTTGCTAATCTTTTAGCGATAGTACTCTTACCTGTTGAAGAATACCCATCAATAGCTATGGTGATTTTTCTCATCGCTTAAAAATACCTAAGAATTATGTAAATACAAGAAATAAGCTTTAAAGCTTTTTGGCATTCTTAACTTTTTGCTTTGTAACGGCAATAGCTATAACCTCACTCATATCACTCACATAATGAAACGTGAGTCCTTTTAGGTAGTCTTCTTTTATTTCTATAATGTCTTTTCGGTTTTCCTCACAGAGAATTAATTCTTTAATACGTGCTCGTTTGGCTGCCAAAATTTTCTCTTTAATACCACCAACTGGCAATACCTTACCGCGCAAGGTGATTTCTCCTGTCATGGCTAAACTTTTCTTTACTTTACGCTGGGTAAATAAAGAAACCAAAGAAGTAAGCATAGTAATACCTGCACTTGGTCCATCCTTAGGTGTTGCACCTTCGGGCACATGAATATGTACATTGTAACTACTTAGTACTTCTGGGTCTATTCCAAAAGAATCTGCATTAGACTTTATATATTCCAAAGCAATGGTTGCAGACTCTTTCATTACTTTACCTAAATTACCTGTAATATTCAAGGTTCCTTTTCCTTTAGACAAAATAGATTCAATAAAAAGAATATCGCCCCCTACACTTGTCCATGCCAAGCCAGTTACCACGCCTGCAACATCATTATTTTCATACTTATCTCGTTCTAAACGTGCAGGCCCTAAAACTTTTTCTACAGTTTCATTAGCCACTTTTATATCATAATCCTCTTCTGTTGCAATGTTTTTTGCAGCATAACGCACCATTTTGGCCAATTGCTTTTCTAAAGAACGCACTCCAGATTCTCTAGTATAACCCTCTACTATTTTTTCAAGTTGTGGTTTCCCTATCTTTAAATGTTTATCTGCAAGTCCGTGTTCTTTTAATTGCTTAGGCAGTAAGTGTTTTTTAGCAATCTCTACCTTTTCTTCTATAGTATAACCAGTAACGTTTATAATTTCCATACGGTCACGTAATGCAGGTTGTATGGTACTTAAATTATTGGCTGTTGCTATAAACATAACTTTAGAAAGGTCATAACCCATCTCTAAGAAATTGTCGTAAAACTCACTATTCTGCTCTGGGTCTAAGACCTCAAGCATTGCAGAAGATGGATCTCCTTGGTGACTGTTAGATAACTTATCTATCTCATCTAGAATGAATACAGGATTAGAAGTACCAGCCTTTCTAAGGCTTTGCACTATTCTGCCAGGCATAGCACCAATATATGTTTTTCTATGTCCGCGTATTTCTGCCTCATCACGCAAACCTCCTAATGACATACGCACATATTCTCTCCCTAACGCCTCAGCCACAGATTTACCTAAAGAAGTTTTACCTACTCCTGGAGGTCCATATAGACAAAGGATTGGTGATTTCATATCATTACGCAATTTTAAAACCGCCAGATATTCAATAATCCTACGTTTTACATCTTCTAAACCATAATGGTCACGATCTAGAATCTTTTCTGCTCTTTTTAAATCGAATTTATCTTTAGAAAACTCATTCCATGGTAAATCTAAAAACAGGTCTAAATAGTTTCTTTGAATAGAATATTCTGCAACTTGCGGATTCATGCGTTGCATTTTTGATAATTCTTTTTCAAAATGATCTTTTACTTTTTTATCCCATTTCTTTTTCTTGGCTTTCACTTTCATTTCATCAACTTCTTCTTCATAAGAAACTCCACCCAGTTCTTCTTGAATGGTTTTCATTTGTTGATGTAGAAAATACTCACGCTGCTGTTGATCCATATCATTACGGACCTTTGATTGAATGTCATTCTTTAACTCTAGTTTCTGGAATTCGACATTCATATATTTTAAAGTGGCTAAAGCACGTTCTTGTAAATCTGGTATCTCTAGTAAATGTTGCTTTTCGGTTACGCCTAAATTTAAATTTGACGAAACAAAATTGATTAGAAAAGAGTTACTCTGTATGTTTTTAATTGCAAAAGTGGCTTCACTTGGTATATTGGGATTGTCTTTAATAATTTTAAAAGCCAATTCTTTAATAGATTCAATAATAGCCAAAAACTCCTTATCTTTTTTTTCTGGCCTAGTCTCTCCCGCTTCACGAATAGTAGCAGTCATATAAGGCTCTTCGGTAAGCATTTCAGCAATTTCAAAGCGTTTTTTACCCTGTATAATTACTGTTGTATTTCCATCAGGCATTTGCAATACCCTAAGAATACGTGCTACAGTACCTAATGTGTTTACATCTTTTACTTTTGGATTTTCCGTTTCTGGGTCTTTTTGCGAAACAACACCTATGGTTTTATTACCATTATTGGCATCCTTAATTAAACTAATAGATTTATCTCGCCCGGCTGTAATAGGTATAACAACCCCAGGAAACAATACAGTGTTACGCAATGGTAAAATAGGTAATGTTTCAGGCAGCTCTTCCCTGTTCATTTCTTCCTCATCCTCTGGTGTCAACAAGGGTATTAATTCTGCATCTTCATCTATTCCCTGCATAGACATACTGTCAATATTTGTAAATTTTAATTCTCCCATAATATTAATATCGGTCATTCTGTCATCGAACAAATAGCTTCATTTTTTCTATTTGCCTTCCTTTATAGTTTAAAATACTACTAATAAAGGGTTTAACATGACATCTTACATGTATTCTTATTTATAAATGCAATTGTTATGCCACCAAAAGTGAAATAAAATAAAAGAAAGTGTAACAAATTGTAAATTACTTCCTCTATAAGACAAACCAATCATTTTTTGAGCCAACAAAATGAACATACTGATGCATTATTGCAAGAGTGTCTAAAAGGTAAACAAAGTGCCCAGGTAGAAATTTACAATAAGTATTACAAAGCAATGTACAATACTGCTTTACGAATTGTAAAACACACCGCTGAAGCCGAAGATGTTATGCAAGAGTCTTTTTTAAACGCGTTTACAAAACTGCATACATTTAAAGGTGAAGTTACTTTTGGTGCTTGGTTAAAGCGTATTGTAATAAACAACAGTATCTATCATTACAGAAAACAGCAAAAGTTTTCAACTTCTAATATAGAAGATGTAGTGTACAAGGTCGAAGATAATGATGGAGTTACTTTAGATCACAATGGTTATACGGAACTGAAGGCTCAAAAAGTGATGGAAACCATGAAAAGTTTAAAAGATAATTACAGAATTTCTTTGACCTTACATTTAATTGAAGGGTATGATTATGAAGAAATAAGTA
>CAZLUS010000002.1:17588-19728 GCA_964562775.1 uncultured Flavobacteriaceae bacterium
TTTTATTTTGCAAGCTTAATTGAAAATCAAGTACAGCAATTAAAAAAAGAGAAGTCTCCTGAAACTGCTAAATTGGTAGACGATACGATAATACAGTTAAATAAACTGGAGACTAATTACCAAAAGTTAGAGCAAGATTTACTTAATGGTGGAAATAGTAAAATAATACTAAATGCTATGATAATCAATTTTCAAACTAGAATTGATTTATTAAAAGAAGTATTAAATAACGTTAAAGAAATTAAAAAATTAAAATCATATAATGATGAAAACTTTACTATATAAACACATAGTATTAATCCTTTTATTAGTACCATTCACCAGTAGCGCTAGTGCTATTGAAAGCGACTTAAAAGGTAAGTATACCAAAGAAAAAACAATCAAAAAAGAGTTTAATGTAAACTCAGATGCTCTTTTTAAAGTAAAAAACAGCTACGGCAATTTAAATATTACCTCTTGGGAAAAAGATAAAGTTGTAATAGAAGTTGTTATAAAAACAAACGGTAATAATGAAACTAAGGTAATTGAAAGACTTGAAGAAATTGATGTCGAGTTTGATACTACTGCTAGCCTAGTATCTGCTATAACACGTTTTGGCAACAACGACCGAAATTGGGGGTGGAACTGGGGAAAACGCAATAATGTTAATGTACAAGTAAACTACACCATAAAGCTACCTATTAAAAATAGCGTTCATTTAAATAACGATTATGGTAATATCTATTTAGATAGGATTGATGGGCATGCTAAAATAAATTGTGATTATGGTAAAATGGAAATTGGGGAGTTAAGAGGCAGAAATAATGAGTTGCGATTTGACTACACTTCGCGTTCTTCTTTTGACTATATAAATAGTGCCGAAATTATTGCCGATTATTCTGGATTTACTATTGAAAAAGCGGGCGACCTTAAAGTAAGGGCAGATTATACCAACGCAAACATTGGTGAAATGAAAAATCTTGATTACACATCAGATTACGGGTCTATGGAAGTTAGAAAAGTACAAAACGTAGAAGGTAATGGGGATTATATAGGTATAAAACTAGGTGAAGTACATGGCGATGTTAGCGTAAGTTCTGACTACGGTTCTGTAAAAATAAATAGATTAGCTTCAGACGCTGGTAATGTCGACATTAAGTCTGATTATACCGGAATAAAAATAGGCTACGATGAAGATTATTATTTCGATTTTGAAATCTCTACAGAATACGCTGGTGTAAGTGGCAAAGAAGAATTCACTATAAATGTTAGCAAAGTAAAATCGAGCGATAGGTATTACGAAGGATACTATGGAAAAGAAAACTCGGGTAACATGATTAATATCAGCAGTGATTATGGAAAAATATCTTTTTATAAAAATTAATCATAAAATCAATCATTACTAAAAAACACAATCATGAAAAAATTAATAACATTAAGTCTTGTATTATGCTCTCTTGTAGCTACAGCGCAATGGGGTAAAAGAGTAAAAGGAAATGGAAAAACAGTTACAATAAAGCGGTCTGTTGGTGATTATGACGCTGTAACTGTTGCAGGCTGGTTTGATGTAAAACTGGTAAACGGTAATGAAGGAGAACTAACTCTTAAAGGCGAAGAAAACCTTTTAGACTATATTAAAACTGAAGTTAAGGATGGAAAACTGGTTATTAAAACAAAAAAAGGCGTTAATCTAAAACCTTCTAATTGGAACTCGGGAATTTATATTACCGTCCCTGTCGAATCTATAGAAATGGTAGCACTTTCTGGTTCTGGAGATGTTATTGGAGAAACTAAAATTAAGACCAACGATTTTAAAACAAAAGTATCTGGTTCTGGTGATATTTCCCTTGCAGTTGAGGCTAATACTGTAGAAGCTAGATTATCTGGTTCTGGCGACATTAATTTATCAGGTAAGGCAAATGATTTAGATGTACGCGTATCTGGCTCAGGAGATATTAAAGCCTATGATTTAGTTGCAGAATTTGTTACCGCTCAAATAACTGGCTCTGCTGATATAAAAATTACTGCTAACCAAATGTTAAAAGCAAAAGTAACTGGCTCAGGAGATATAAGTTATAAAGGAAATCCTAAAAAGATTGACACCAAAACAACTGGTTCTGGCGATATTTCTAGCTATTAACAAGATTACCAATCAAAAAAC
>CAZLUS010000002.1:19828-32285 GCA_964562775.1 uncultured Flavobacteriaceae bacterium
TTTTTTATAAAAACTTAAAGAAGTTTAAGCTACTTTCTTCTTTACTTTAAAAAGCAAAACCACTCCTAAAAGAAAAAACACAACTAAAAACAGTATAGCATTTCGCATCGTACTTACCTGATCTATAATTGCAAAAATTGCCATACCTATAACAATACCTATTTTTTCTGCAACATCATAAAAACTAAAATAAGAGGTAGTATCTTCTGTTTCGGGTAAAAATTTAGAATAGGTAGAACGTCCTAAAGATTGAATTCCGCCCATTACAAAACCAACAATTGCTGCTCCTATATAAAACTGAACTGGAGTAATCATAAAAAAAGCATAGACGCAGAGTAACATCCAAATAACATTTAATACAATTAAGGCATTAATATTACCATATAAGTCAGATGCTTTTGAAGCTAGATATGCACCAAGAATTGCAACCAATTGTATTACCAAGATACTAATAATAAGACCTGTTGTTTTTTCAGCATCATTTGACCATTGTATTTCTTTCTCGCCGAAATAAACAGCAACCAACATTATGGTTTGTACGGCCATACTAAACACGAAAAATGCATTCAAATAGCGTTTTAAGGTTAGGTTATCTTTTAACTCATTCCAAACAGCACGCAATTCCTTAAACCCATTAAAAATAATAGTTTTTGTTATTCGCTTGCCTTCAGAAGTTCCTTTAGGCAATACTTTAAAAGTATATTGACTAAATAATGCCCACCATAAACCAACTGTAATAAAAGAAACTTTCATTGCTTCAATTTTAGCGACTCCTAAACTTTCTTCTGTATCACCAATATCAAAACCAAAAAACTCTGGTTTCATGACCATTATTAAGTTAACTATTAAAAGTAGTACACTACCAATATAACCTAACGAAAAACCTTTTGCACTAATACTATCTTGTTGGTCTTCAAAAGCTATATCGGGTAAATAAGAATTATAAAAAACCAAACTACCCCAATACCCAAATAAACCCATAAAATAAAAGAGTAGTCCTAAATAAATATTGTCTTTATCAAACCAATACAAACCTATACAACCTATACTCCCTAAATAACAAAAAAACTTCATGAAAGACTTTTTGTTTCCGGTATAATCAGCTATACCTGACAATATAGGTGACGTTAAGGCTACAACTAAAAAAGTGAATGCGGTTACCACCGAAATTAGTACGGTTTGCTTCATTTCAAAACCAAAAGCGTGTATCCGTTCTTCACTGTTAAGAAAAAGTGCTGAATAAAAAATTGGGAATATCGATGAGGCAATGGTTAGTGTGTAAACTGAATTAGCCCAATCATAAAAAGCCCAGGCGTTTAATAATTTCTTACTTCCTTTTAGTGCCTTTGTTTCGCTCATGCTTCTAAAATAAAAAAGCTGCATTAAAAAACGCAGCTTTAAAAGTTTAATATTTAAAAGATTTTTATTTAAACGATGTAACACCAAACTTAGCTGCTTCTTGTCTTGCCGCTGGTGCCCAAGCTGTTAAATTGGCTATTCTGGTATCGTTAGAAGGATGCGTACTCAAAAATTCTGGTGGTGCTTGACCTCCACTATTCGCTTTCATACGTCTCCATAAATTTGCTGCTTCGTCAGGGTTATATCCTGCTATAGCCATAATTTGTAATCCAATTTTATCGGCCTCAGTCTCATGGCTTCTACTAAATGGAAGTAACCCAGCAACATTACTTACTACCCCATAAGAGGAATTAAAAGCAGCCAATAATTTGGGGTCTTTTAAAGCAACATTTCCTGCTACTGCACCTACTTGTTGCAAAGTACTGGCACTCATACGCTGTGCGCCATGGTCTGCCAAGGCATGAGCAACTTCATGACCCATAACTACAGCAACACCAGTTTCTGTTTGTGTAATTGGCAATATACCAGTATAGAAAACAATCTTACCTCCGGGCATGGCCCAAGCATTAACAGCTTTATCATTTACTAGATTATATTCCCACTTATAGTCTTTAAGATAACCAGGGTGATTGTTGGCGTCTAACCAACGTTCAGCTGCCGAAGCAATTCGTTGACCAACATTGGTAATCATAGTAGCATCTGCCGTACCAGTAATTACCTTATTCTGACCTAAAAATTGGTCATATTCCGCAAATGCTAATGGAAATACTTGGCTATTGGGGAAAAAATTCAATGTATTCTTTCCTGTAAATGGATTTGTCTTACATGCAGTAACTCCTATTAGAATTACTAGTGTTAAAATAAATTTTCTCATAGTTATGGTTTTAAAGTGCTGAAAATTACAAAATTTCACACAAAGTGTGGACTTGGCATACCTTAAATTATATGAATGATAAAAGTGGAACGCTTTTTGAACAGTACACATAAAGTAAAACCATTTTAAACAAAATCATGAAAAAATTTAAACTTATTTTAGGAGCGCTTCTAGTATTAATAATTTCATCTTGCGACGGACCACAAGGTCCCCCAGGATTTGATGGATTCGACGGTATGGACGGAGAAGATGGCTTATCGGCAAGTGTCTTTGAAGAAAATGTAAGCTTTACCTTTTTTGAGGATGATAATGTATGGGTTAGTAACACCCTAACTTTTGATGGTGTAATAAATGGCGATATTTTCTTAGTATTTATTTCTTTAGGAGACAATCTCTTTACCCCATTACCTGCTAGTATTTTTGACGAATTTGGTGAGTTTCAATACATTTTTGACCATGATATAGATAGCGTGCAATTACAAATTATAGGTGATAGTGATTTAAGTGGATTAGATGCTGCTAGCACAGAAAACATATTAACTAGAGTAGCTATAATTCCTGCAGAATTAGTTAGCGAATTTAATGCAGAAAATATTACAAGTCTAGAGCAAATAATGTCTCTAAGCGGATTAACAAACGATGACATTAAAACATTAGGAAACTAATAACTAGACTTTTAAAGAATCTGGTTAAACGATATAGACCTTATTTCAATATTGAAATAAGGTTTTTTATTAATAATTTTGAAAGGAAATAAAATTTAAAACGTCTTATAAAAGAAAAAAGATGGGAAAAAATATTGCTATTATAGTATTACTTGTACTTGCTGGATGTAAAGGAAATTCTCAGGCAAAAAAAGAGAATACTATAGCCGAAAATAAAGAAGAAAAAGTCTATGCTGTTACTAAAACAGATGCAGAATGGAGAGCAGAGTTAACAGATATTGAATATTATGTGCTCAGAAAAGCGGCAACAGAAAATTCTTTTAGTAGTGACCTTTTAAATAACAAAAAAAAAGGCACTTATGTTTGTGCTGGTTGCCAAACTCCTCTTTTTAAAAGTGAACATAAATTTAAATCTGGTACAGGCTGGCCTTCGTTTGACAGAGAAATTGAAGGTAATGTTGACTATGATGTTGATTATAAAATTGGCTATGCCAGAACAGAAGAACATTGTGGCACATGCGGTGGTCATCTAGGTCATGTTTTTAATGATGGACCAAGCGAAACTACAGGTAAAAGACATTGTATTAATGGTGCCGCATTAGACTTTATACCAGACTCAAAATGAAAAAATACGGCGTAGAAAAAACAGATGCAGAATGGAAAGAATTACTTTCTGCAGATGAGTACCGTATTTTAAGACAAAAAGGAACCGAACGCCCATTTACTGGTGAATTCAATCTACATTTTAAAAATGGCAATTACCATTGTAAAGGGTGCAAGGCAAAACTTTTTGATAGCACAAATAAATTTGAAAGTGGCTGTGGTTGGCCTTCATTTGACGAAGCTGTCGAAGGAGCAATAGAGTACATAAGGGATACTTCTCATGGCATGATTCGTACAGAAACAGTTTGTGCAAATTGTGGTGGTCATTTAGGTCATGTCTTTAATGATGGACCAAGAGACACAACTGGACAACGCTATTGTATAAATTCACTAAGTATAGATTTTGATGCTACTGATGCGGAATAAATAAATCATTTATATTATCAACAGTATTAAAAATAATCTAATTTTAAGATTATAAAAACCGCATTTAGATAGTCCAAAATATACAACTCTTCACTATCTTTACATCTCCAAATTAACAACTAAATTTTACAAAATGAGCAATTTTGATGTTATTGTTTTAGGTAGCGGGCCAGGAGGCTACGTAACTGCTATAAGAGCTTCTCAATTAGGTTTAAAAACAGCTATTGTGGAAAAAGAAAACCTCGGTGGGGTTTGTTTAAACTGGGGTTGTATTCCTACTAAAGCATTATTAAAATCCGCTCAAGTATTTGACTATTTAAAACATGCTGAAGATTACGGGCTTAATGCCAAAAAAGTGGAACACGATTTTGGAGCTGTAGTCAAGAGAAGTAGAAATGTTGCTGATGGAATGAGTAAAGGGGTTCAATTTTTAATGAAAAAAAATAAAATTGAAGTCTTAAATGGATATGGAAAAGTACTACCGGGTAAAAAAGTAATTGTTAAAGGAACAAATGGTGATTCTAAAGAATATACAGCTGACCACATTATTATAGCAACTGGTGCAAGAAGTAGAGAACTGCCTAGCTTACCACAAGACGGCAAGAAAGTTATAGGTTATCGTGAAGCGATGACTTTAAAAAAGCAACCAAAAAAACTTATTGTTGTAGGTAGTGGGGCCATAGGCATTGAATTTGCTTATTTCTACAATAATATGGGTACAGAAGTAACCGTTGTAGAATACTTGCCTAATATAGTCCCTGTTGAAGATATTGATGTTTCTAAACAATTAGAACGTAGTTTTAAAAAGACGGGAATAAAAATTAAAACCTCTGCCGAAGTCACTAAAGTAGATACCAGTGGAGGTGGTGTTAAGGCTACTATTAAAACAGCTAAAGGAGAAGAAATTTTAGAGGCAGATATGGTACTTTCTGCTGTTGGAATAAAAACGAATATAGAAAATATTGGTTTAGAAGAAGTTGGTATTGCTACCGACAGAGATAAAATATTAGTAAATGATTACTACCAAACTAATATCCCTGGGTACTATGCTATTGGTGATGTTACACCGGGGCAGGCTTTAGCGCATGTTGCTTCTGCTGAAGGTATTCTTTGTGTAGAAAAAATTGCAGGAATGCATGTTGAAGCCTTAGACTATGGCAATATTCCGGGTTGTACATATTGCTCACCAGAGATTGCTTCTGTAGGCTTAACTGAAAAGCAAGCAAAAGAAAAAGGTTATGATATTAAAGTAGGTAAATTTCCTTTTTCTGCTAGTGGTAAAGCAAAAGCTTCTGGAAGCTCAGACGGTTTTGTTAAAGTTATTTTTGATGCTAAATACGGAGAATGGTTAGGATGTCATATGATTGGCGCTGGCGTTACCGATATGATTGCCGAAGCTGTATTAGGAAGAAAATTAGAGACCACTGGGCATGAAGTTCTTAAAGCGATACATCCGCATCCAACAATGAGTGAAGCTGTTATGGAAGCCGTTGCAGCTGCTTATGATGAAGTAATTCACTTGTAAAAATATTGTGATAAAACTATTTCGATTAACTGCTATTCTTGAAGGCATATCATACCTCCTAATATTTGGACTAACAATGCCTTTAAAATATTGGGCAGAAATAGGTGAACCTAATAAAATAGTAGGTATGGCACATGGAATCTTATTTATTCTCTTTGTTGTTATAGCTGGTATTGTTTGCTGGAATAAAAAGTGGGGGGTTAAACGATTTCTAATATTATTTATAGCTTCCCTATTACCTTTTGGTACTTTTTATGCCGATAAAAAATACCTTAAAGATGCCTAGTCATTTTTAGCTATTGTAAATTTAAAAATACTACCATTAAATGCGCATAGGTATAGTTCTTCATTAGCATCGGTACCAAAAGAAGCAATATTTAAGCCAGTTTCAAAAAGAAGTTCATTATCACTGCCATCTTCTGTTAATGACCATATTCTTCCACTAACAAAATCTCCATAAATATATTTTCCTTGTAGGGAACTTATTAGTTCTCCTCTATAAACATACCCCCCTGTTATAGACATATCTCCATTGTTTTGGTTATACTCAAAAATTGGAGCTACTAGGTCTGTATTATCACAATCACCAGAAAAACAAGAAGTCCCTTCAAAAAGTCGCCAACCATAATTAGCATCAGCCCCCACAATATCTATTTCTTCAATTTGGTTTTGCCCAACATCAGCAGCCCATAATCTACCTGTGCTAGTATCAAAACTCATTCTCCATGGGTTACGAAATCCATATGCATAAATCTCTGGTCTATCAATAGCACTACCAACAAATGGATTATCACTAGGAATAGCGTAATTAAGGCCTTCTTGGGTATTATCAACATCAATCCTTAAAATAGAACCCAATAAATTCATTTTGTTTTGTGCATTATTATTTGGGTCTCCTGCACCACCGCCATCACCTAACGCGATATATAAATAATTATCTGGCCCAAATGCAACTTGACCCCCATTATGATTGGTTGCAGGTTGCGGAATTTCTATAAGAATCAACTCACTATTTAAGTCTATACTATTTGTATTAGAATTTGAAACGGTAAATCTAGAAATGACAGAAAGTGTAGTAGATGGATTATAGCAAACAAAAACATAACCATTACTTTCAAAATTGGGATGAAAAGCAAAACCCAATAAGCCTTGTTCACTAAGGGTAGAAATAGTGCCTCTTAAATCTAAAAAAATATCAGCTTCTGTAGCCGTTTCATCATTATTAAAAACCAATATCGCACCCGTCTTTTCTGCGACAAAAACTCTGTTTGAACCATCTCTTGGTGATTGAAAATCTAAAGGTTGCGAGAAACTCAAGTTTGGAAAAGCATTTATTAACTCGACAGTCTCATTTCCACCAAGAGGATCAACATCATCTGTATTGCTATCTATAGTAGTCGACTCTGTACCACAAGAAAAACAGATAAGTAAGCCTATACTATATGTAAACAGTTTAAGAGCTTTCATAATAGTAATTTACGAAGAAAGACTCAATTTTAGACTTCGGCTTATTTAAGATATAAAGCTTTGCACTGCCAAATCATAACTTTTTAATCCAAAACCAAGGATTACACCTTTTGCACCCGATGATATATATGAAATATGTCTAAAATCTTCTCTCTTAAATGTATTAGAAATATGTACCTCTACTACAGGTGTTTCAATAGCTTTAACTGCATCACCAATACCTACAGATGTATGCGTGTATGCAGCTCCGTTTAGAATAATACCGTCATAGGTAAAGCCTACTTCTTGTAATTTACCAATAAGTTCGCCTTCTATATTAGATTGATAATACTCTAGCTCAAGCTCATTAAATTTAGATTTTAATTGCGTAAAATAATCCTCAAAGGTTTCGTTGCCATAAACTTTGGGTTCACGTTTACCTAAGAGGTTTAAATTGGGACCATTAATGATAATTAACTTCATACGTCAAAAATAGCAATAATTTTAAGGCATAAAAAAAGGGAGCTTATAGGCTCCCTTTTTTCTAAAACATATTTTTTTATTCTATTACGTATCTTATACCTATACCAAAAGCACCAGCCTCACTACTTAAGTCACCAAGGCCAATAAAGGGCCTCCAATCAAATGAAAATGCTAAAGGCACATCATTTATTTTATAATCTAGACCCGCTGTTGGTCTAAGAGCTATTTCGGTTCCAAAACCACTACCAAAAAGAATTGACGGTCCTGCTCCAGCAAACCATTTTAGACCATCTGCCCCACTTATGTCTTCATGATATTCGTAAATACCTGTAAAAGTAGTTATACCTGTTTCAAACAAAAGTTCTGCTTGAACGGCATGCTCATCAGCTAAAAAATATTTAGCACTAGGGCCTATTAATGTTGCTCCAGAAAATAAGTCTAAACCTAATCCTCCCGCAAAAATATAATCGCTTTGGGCTGTTAATTGATTACTACCAATAATGGTAAATACAAGAATTGCAAAAAAAAGTTTTTTCATTTTAGTGTGTTTTTTGGTTTTAAACAAAAGTATAAAAGCTTTTGCAGAAAACTAAAACTTATATGCAAAATCAAAAACTACTACTTACTTTTTATTGAAAAGAAATGATTAAAATAAGAAAAGTACTCCTAGCATTGCTGAACCAATAGTAACGTTATCATTAATAGCTACATAAGAAACATTTAATTCTGTAGTACCATTAACATCAATACCTATCGTTGGTTTATAGTAAAAACCCCCATCAAAACCTTCACTTAGTCCAATACCATAACCAATATCTCCACCAAATTTAAATTTATGACTAGCATATATTCTTAATGCAATTGCTGCCGGAATGTATTGCAGATTAGCGAACTCGGCACTCACAGTAATTCCTTCTTCAGAAAAAGTTTCTTCTTCACCAAAGGCGTTATTAAACCCTGTTGCCACACCTAAATCAATCTCTCTTGAAAGACCCCATACATGAATAATATCTAGGCCAAGATTTAAACTATAAAAGTCTGACAAGTCTCCTGTAACAATACCAGCATTAATACCAGCTCTAAAATTTGTTCTATCTACATATTGTCCCTGCATAGCTATAGCAGATAATAGTAGTGCAAGTGTAATTATTATTGTTTTCATAAAAGTTTTAGATTATTTAGTTATTTAAAACTATCACCTTAAAAAACAATAGGTAATTTAAAGTTGTAATATGTTAAAAAGAAGTTGTAAAAGTCTACTTTTATGTAGAATAGAGCCTAATACATTCTAGTATATCTTTACAAAATGAAATGGAATAAAGCAGTACAAGACTATAGTCATTATCTAAAAATTGAGCGGGGGCTATCTGAAAATTCTATTAAAAATTATACGCTCGATATTTTAAAATTGGTATCTTTTTTAAATGATTTAAAAAGTAATGAAAACCCTATTTCCATATCTAAAGAAACTGTTCAGAAGTTTATATACGAAGTAGCTAAAACAATAAATCCTAGGTCTCAAGCTAGAATAATATCTGGGTTAAAAGGTTTTTTTAATTATTTAGTTTTTGAAGATTATAGAATCGAGAATCCAATGGATTTAATTGAATCTCCTAAAATAGGTCGCAAATTACCCGATACCTTATCTACTAATGAAATTAATGGTTTAATAGCTGCTATTGACCTAAGTAAACCAGAAGGTGAGCGTAATAGAGCTATTCTTGAAACACTTTACGGCTGCGGCCTTAGAGTGAGCGAACTCACCAACTTAAAACTCTCAGATTTATATTTTGATGAAGATTTTATAAAAGTGACTGGTAAAGGTGATAAACAACGTTTTGTTCCTATAAGTAAACTCAACAAAAAATACATTAATCTCTATAGAAACGAAATTCGAGTTCATCAAAAAATTAAATCTGGATTTGAAGATTTTGTTTTTTTAAATAGAAGAGGCAAGCAATTGTCTAGAGCTATGATATTTACCATAATTAAACAATTGGCTGTTAAAATTGATTTGAAAAAAAATATAAGCCCGCATACTTTTAGACATTCATTTGCCACACATTTGTTAGAAAATGGAGCAGATTTACGAGCCATACAACAAATGTTGGGTCATGAGAGTATTACCACAACAGAGGTGTATATGCATGTAGACAGAAAACATTTAGGAAAAGTTTTAAACGAATTTCATCCAAGGAAGTAATTAAAAAACCAATTTATAAAAGCACATTCAGATAGAGTTATTCTCGTTAACTGTAATATTTTCCTAGATTTTAGATTAAACTGAAAATGAATAAAAAAGAACTCTTAATCTGTAACAATAAGGGTATTTAGACTACCAATAAGGAACAACCGCTAACCTAACTGTGAATAAAGAGCTAGAACATAAATTTGTGACCGAACTAGAGAACAATCAAAATATTGTTCACAAAGTTTGTAGTCTCTACACCAATGACAGAGACTCACATAATGACTTGTTCCAAGAGATTACCATTCAGCTATGGAAGGCTTTTCCAAAATTTAGAGGAGAAGCAAAATTTAGCACATGGATGTACCGTGTTGCCCTAAACACAGCCATTACTTTATACAGAAAATCTAAACGTAGTATTAAAACTCAAGATTTTGATAAGGTACTGTATAAAATAAAGACTGATGAATACGATGATACCGAAGAGAAACAATTAAAGTTGATATATGGAGCCGTAATACAACTAAATGATATTGACAAAGCTTTAGTCTTTTTGTATTTAGAAGATAAAAATTATAGCGAAATATCTCAAACATTAGGTATAACAGAAGTTAACGCCAGAGTAAAAATGAATCGCATTAAGAACAAATTAAAGACCATCTTAAACCCTTAAGCATTATGATGGACGAATTAGAACTTTTAAAGAAAGATTGGCAAAAAAAGGAAGAATATCTTCCTAAATTGTCATACGATGAAATTTATAAGATGATTTGGAAAAAATCATCTTCTATTGTAAAATGGATATTTTATATAAGTATTATAGAATTTTTGTTTTGGATAGGAATCAGTTTTATACCTATTAAGAGTCAAGAAATAAGTGGTAAAGGAGCACAACTAATGGGGGTAGTTGAAAACGTTTTGGATATTACTTTTTATATAGTAATTCTATATTTCATGTTTCAGTTTTACCAAAATTATAGAAAAATATCAGTTACGGATTCTGCAAAAGAACTAATGAAAAAGATTTTAAAAACCAGAAAAACTGTAATGACTTATGTTTGGTTTAATCTTGGTCTTTTTGCGATAACAATGATTTTTATTTTTGCTGAAGTATTAATTTACAATCCACCGCAGGAAATTATAGAACAAATTAATAAAGCTGAATCTAGCACAGCCTTTTGGTTAATGCTTTCGCTATTATTTATTTTAACAACAATATTTTTTGGTGCAATCCTCTGGCTCATATACAGACTTCTTTATGGCATTCTCTTAAAACGACTTAATGACAATTATAATGAGCTTAAAAAGTTAGAAATTTAATCTCCTTTATAGCTGTAGCGCCTTTTTTGATGGTCAGATTCATAAGCAGCTAGTTCCGATTCTGGAATTACGCGTAAAAAAGAAGGGTGCTGTTCAATAGCATATTCTAATTTCTCTATAATCTGGTCAATAGATTCGTTTGCATAATCAATTTCTAAGGGCTCCTTAATTTGCATAGATTGTAGTACTCCCTTCTTTTTTATATACAATCCCTTTTTATCAAAAGAACGTCTAAAACCATCAATAACTACCGGTACTACAATAGGCTTATATCTTTTTATAATATGTGCTGTACCTTTTCTTAAAGGTTTCCAAGGTTTGGTAGTGCCTTGCGGAAAAGTAATTACCCAACCATCGTTTAAAGCAACACCAATATTAGAAATGTCACTCATTTTAACTTGTCTGTTTACATTTTCACCATTTGCCCGCCATGTTCTTTCTATACTAATAGATCCCGAGTAAGCCATGATTTTAGTTAACAAACTTTTTTTCATAGTCTCCTTAGCTGCAACGTAATAAAAATTAAGTTTAGGGTTCCAGAGATACGCAAGGTTTTTAATATTATCATCACGCCCTTTTAAACTTGCATTAAAAACATGAAACATTGCTACAACATCTGCAAAATAAGTCTGATGATTACTAACAAAAAGAACGTTCTTTTCTGGTATATTTCTTATAACCTCAGAACCTTCTATTTCTAAAGTGTTAAAGCCTTTATATCTAGAATGGGTTATTAGTCCTAAAATTCTAATAATCCATTTTTTTAAAAAAAGTACTTGACCAAAAGGGGATACCTTAAAAATTGCCATAGTTAAATTTGAAAAAGCTAATGTACAAAATAGCACCTAAAGCACTTGCTTAAATATGTCTTTGATTTCACTTAAAATCATTGCTGTAGCACCCCAAACTGTATAACCATTTAATTTAAAAGCTGGTACAGTCATTTTTTTTGAATATGAAGTGCTTAAATTTTCATGTACTAGATTATCCTCATTCATAACATCAGAAAAAGAAACTTCAACTAGTGCTTCTACTTCGCTCTCTTGTATTTTAAAAGGTTTAGGCTTTATGTATACTCCTAAATAGGGTTGCACCATAAAATTGCTGGGGGGTATATAAAGCTCACTCAATTCTTTTAACACTTGAATATCTTCTCTTCTTACACCAACTTCCTCTTCTGTTTCTCTAAGGGCTGTTGCTTCTAAATTTATATCTACTTCATCAACCTTCCCTCCAGGAAACCCCACTTGATTAGAATGTACACCTTTATATGTTTTCCTTAGCATAAGCAATAGCATTGTCTCTTGATTTTTATTTGGGTAAAACAATGCCATTACAGCAGCACTCTTAGGGTTTCTTTTTGTAATTTTTTCTGGGTCTCGCCATTCTTTGCGAATCTCAGGTTCCATTTTAAAATGAGATTCTTCTCCTGGCAAAGACAGATTTTTTATTTTAGTAACCTGTTTGTAAAAATCAGTAAAATCCATGTTAAAAAAGAGTTTAACTATTTGTGCAATTATACTATTATTATTTTTTGTTGGGTGCGGAGAATCTAACAAAAAAGAAGT
>CAZLUS010000002.1:32385-47309 GCA_964562775.1 uncultured Flavobacteriaceae bacterium
AGTGGCGAAATTGATAATCCACATAAATTAGCATCTCCTTATGAATTTTTTATTGTGGTTACTAAACCAGGTTCTTACCATTTAGATAATAACTACACCCCTTTTGGTAGGGTTATAGAAGGAATGAATGTCGTTGACAAAATAAACAATGTTGCTGTAGATAAAGGCGATTGGCCTAAACAAAACATATTTATCTTAAAAGCTGAAGTGTTATAATTTTATAGCTTTTGCGTGTAATAATTATAGTCTTTTAAAATGGTATCCAGATATTGAATATCGTACAGTTCAGATTTTGTTTGTAAAACACTTTCAACTTTAACACGTAAAGCTGTCAATGTTTTAAAATCATTACTCTTTTTTGCAATGTTATAAGTGTCTTTAACTAGTCTAATATCTTTATCTGTTAGTAATGTCACGTTAGTAAATGTAGGCTGGTAAACCGCTTCTACTTCTTCTAAAATTGTGTGAGATACTTTTGTCTTATTTTTTGTGCTTATTACAACCGTTCCGGCCGCAGCATCTCCCAAGCGTTGCCTTCTTTCTGAAAAAAGTATAGTCAGCAGTCCTATTGAGCCTATAAAAATCCAAATATCTACTAAACGTAGCATCCAACGCACCAAGTAATTACTCCAATGAACAGGACTACCATCAAATCTAACAACTCGCATTTTTAATAATATTTTACCCACCGTACGCCCGTTAAAAATACTATGCATTAAAAGGCTGTAAAACATAGCTGGCAAAAATACTAAGGCCACCAAACCTCGCTGAGTCCAGCTATCTTCATAAATATAACTGATAGCATCGCCTATAAAATTAACAAGCACCGCATATAGGTATAAAATAAAAGCATCTATAAAAAAAGCAACGATACGCTCACCAACGCTTACGATTTTATAATTAAGGTTAACATTTTGCGTTGTATTGATTTGAAGGTTACTCATTAAGTGTTAAATTTATATCAGTAAATACGATTTCATGCGTGAAGCCGCTTTTGTGAAGCAAAATAAAGAAAAATGGATAGCATTTGAAAAGGCTATCAATCTTAACTCAAATACCAATCCAGACGAACTTGCTGACGGTTATATTCAACTCACAAATGATTTAGCATACGCACAAACGTATTACGAAGAAAGCAAAACTTTATTGTATTTAAATGCTTTAGCTTCTCAAGCTCATCAAAAAATATATAAAAACAAAAAGGAAAGTGGTAACCGTATTTTCGATTTTTGGTTAGCTGAATTTCCCTTTTTTTTTAAACAATATCAAAAAACTTTAGGGGTTGCTTTTTTAATTTTTGCAGTTGCAACAGCAATAGGTAGTCTCTCTGCAATTAACGATGCTACCTTTTTAAGACTAATCTTAGGTGATGCTTATGTAAATGAGACCTTAAACAATATTGCTAAAGGAGATCCTGCTGCAATATATAAAGGGGGTAGTGAAATTGGAACTTTTTTAGGCATAACCATAAACAACATTAGAGTTGCTTTTTTAGCATTTGCTTTTGGTGTAATCACCAGTATAGGCACAGCATATATCTTATTTAGCAATGGTGTAATGCTAGGAGCATTTATTACCTTCTTTTATACAAAAGGTGTTTTTTTTGAAGCAAACAAACAAATATGGTTACATGGTACAATAGAAATATCGGTAATTATTGTAGCAGGTTGCGCTGGTCTTATTATGGGGAATAGTATTTTATTTCCTAAGACCTATTCTAGACGAGTTTCTTTCATGAAAGGAGCTAAAGATGGCTTAAAAGTAGTTGTAAGCACTATACCCTTTTTTATTATTGCTGGTTTTATAGAAGGTTTTATTACAAGATACACAGCTATGCCTAATTGGCTTGCTTTCCTAATCATTGGAATCTCATTATTATTAATTCTATTTTATTACGGATTATATCCCATATTACTAAATAAAAAACATGACAGAAAAATACATCCCCCTACGAGTTAATCGCGAATTTGGAGATATTATAACAACATACTTCGATTTTTTTAAGCAAAACATTAAAAAGTTCACTAATGTTTTCTTGAGTTATAACGGTATCTTTCTAATAGGTCTTTTAATAGCTAGTTATTTATTGGTATCAGGGTTTATAGGTTTTATTGCCTATGAAAATTCATATTCTTTTGGTGGAACTCACGAAGAGCTAGATGAAAATTACATTTTTCTTATGGCAGCTGGAGGGATTGTTTTTTTTATCATTTTTATTTTAGTTCTAATTTTAAACTACTCATTGGCAAGTAGCTATATGATAAAGTATGAAGATAATAAGGGTGATACTTTCAACAAGAAGGATGTGTGGGAATATGCCAAAAGTCAATTTGGAAATATTCTTGTTTTTATATTATTACTAATTCCAATATACATTGGTTTTTTAATTGTATCTATCATTTTTGCTTTTATACCTATAGTAGGCATATTTGTACAGTATACACTTCAATTTTTTATTACGGCATGGCTAGGGGTTTCTTTTTACCATATGCTGCAAAATAAAAAAGGGGTTACAGATAGTTTAGGTGAAGGTTGGAACTTAGTTACCAAAAACTTTTGGAAATCTGTAGGTGTAAATTTTGTTTTAGGTCTTTTACTAGGTACTCTAATGATGATTGCACTCATTATTCCAGGAGTTATAATTGGTATTTATACTTTTCATATCGTTGAAAACAATGTTGACTATTCTACATCAATTGTATCAACAATTATCTATACTCTTGGAACATGCTTATTTTTAATAATTGCCATTTACGGGCAATGCCTTTCTCAATTCGTAAATGGTATTTTATATTATGCTTTACATGAAAAAACTTATAATGTGAATACTAGAAGTAAAATTGAACAAATCGGAAAAAGCGAATAGTGAAACTATATATACTCCTCTTTTTTTGCTTCTTTTTAAATTCTATAGCTTTTTCTCAAGAAGCTAAAGATTCTATTATTAGAATTGATTCTACTTCAACACTGCATGAGCGTACATTAGACCATGACTTAAATAAAAAATATAGCGGAAAAGCGTTTAACTACACCACTAAAACTGGCGAATCTCAAAATTTACTAAGCCGTTTTTTTAAATGGATTGGAAGAGGTCTAAACGATATCTTTGGGATAAATCTTTCTCCTCAGGCTCTTAAAATTCTTGAGTATTTTATATACTTTTTAATGGGAGGCTTAGTTATTTATTTATTGGTTAGAGTATTTGTAAATGAAAAATTTAATTCCATTTTTACTAAAAAGGCAAAAACTATTTTTGATATTGATTTGGCGGAGCAACATATTGAAAGTTTAGATTTAGACACACTTTTAAAAGCTGCCTTAACTGATAAAAATTATAGGTTGGCAATTCGATATCATTTCCTTAAAGTACTAAAAAGACTATCACAAAAAGATATTATTGAATGGCACTTTGATAAAACCAATTCTGATTATCAAAACGAAATTCAACAGCAACAATTACAATCTGGTTTTAAAGAAGTAGCTTATCTATACGATTACATCTGGTATGGAGAACAAACTATAGACGAAACCAAATATGATACCGCTAAAGCGAGATTTACAGCTTTAAATAATCTAATAACAAATTAGTTTGGATAAACGTTCAAAAATAATACTCTTAATCTTTGCTGTGGTACTAGTAAGTATCATTGTAACTGAGGTTGTGCGTCCCAAACCCCTTAATTGGAGACCATCATATACATCTGAATCTAAAATACCTTTTGGAAGCTATATATTATATAATGAGCTATCAGCAATATTCCCTAAAAGTAAAATTGAAACTATAGAGGAAAGTGTTTTCGATTTTATGGTAAAAAGAGACACTACCATCAAATCAAATTACCTACTGATTAACAACAATATTCAATTAGATAAACAAGAAGCGAATCAATTACTCAATTATGTTCACAAAGGAAATAATGTGTTTATTGCTGCCTCTTCATTAAGTTATTTTTTAAAAGACACTTTAAATATAGAAATGGCTAGTGAATACTCGCTAGTAGAAGATACCGTTTCTGTTAACCTTACCAATAAAAAATTCAAAAATCAACAATTTAAATTTATTAGAGGTGCCTCTAAAACACGATTTACCTCTGTAGACACCGTCAATACAACACTATTAGGTTATGTAAAATATATTGAAGAAAACAACAACCTTACAACTAGTAAAAAAGAAACTATTACTGCTCCCAATTTTATAAAGACAGATTTTGGTGATGGCTCATTTCTTATTCATACCAGCCCTGAAGCCTATTCTAATTATTACCTTTTAAAAGGAAATAAAGATTACGCAGCTAATACCCTCTCTTATTTAGATGATAGTACCTTGTATTGGGATGACTATAAAAAATCGGGGCGAGTAGTTATAAGTTCCCCAATGCGTTTTGTTCTAAATCAAACTGCTTTAAAATGGGTATATTATTTAACTATGCTAGGGCTTTTACTTTTTGTAATCTTTAAAGCTAAACGAGAACAACGAATTATTCCAGTAATAAACCCGCTAGAAAATTCATCAGTAGAATTTGCAAGAACTGTAGGCGCACTTTATCACCAAAATAAGGACTACACCAACCTTATTCAAAAAAAAATGAATTACTTTCTGGCAGAGTTACGGAATCGTTATTTTATAGATACGGGAAGTTTGAATGAAAAAACGATTCAACAATTAGCAGCTAAGTCTGGTAAATCAATAGAAGAGGTTAAAAAATTAATAGAGTATATACTATATCTAAAAAACAAGTCTGTACATAGCGAACAAGACACGATTGAATTAACAAAAAAAATAACCGCGTTTAAAAAATAATATGGAAGATAATACCCAAAATGAAAATCCTTTAGAATTTAATTCTAGAGTAGACTTAACAAAGCTACAAGAAGCTGTAAATAAGATAAAGACCGAATTAGGAAAAGTAATTATTGGTCAAAAAGATATGATAGAATTACTAATTATATCCATTTTAGCGAATGGACATTCTTTAATTGAAGGTGTTCCTGGAGTAGCAAAAACGGTTACCGCAAAATTATTGGCAAAAACAATGAATGTAGATTTTAGCAGAATTCAATTTACACCAGATTTAATGCCTAGTGATATTTTAGGAACTTCTATTTTTAATGTAAAAACTTCAGAATTCGAATTTAAAAAAGGTCCAATATTTTCAAATATTGTATTAATTGATGAAATTAATCGAGCTCCTGCTAAAACGCAAGCCGCATTATTTGAGGCTATGGCCGAAAGGCAAATTACTATTGATGGTCACGAATATGATATGCAACCACCATTTTTAGTATTTGCTACTCAAAATCCTGTAGAACAAGAAGGGACTTACCGTTTGCCAGAAGCACAATTAGACCGTTTCCTTTTCAAGATAAACGTAAAGTATCCATCTTTAGAGGAAGAAGTACAAATTTTAGAAAGTAAACATGAACAAAAAAACACAAATGCTGAAGCTTTAATAAAAGCTGTTCTTTCTGCTAAACAAATTGCAGAATACCAAAATGTAATCAAGCAAATTATTGTTGAGGACAACTTGTTAAAATATATTGCAACCATTGTAGATAATACGCGTACAAATGCAAGTTTATATTTAGGAGCTTCGCCAAGAGCTTCAATTGCCATTATGGATGCCTCCAAGGCTTTAGCTGCTATAAATGGAAGGGATTTTATTACTCCAGATGATATTAAAAAAGTAGCTAGCCCAATACTTTCGCATCGTATTATTCTAACTCCTGAGCGAGAAATGGAAGGTTTAACTGCCCATAAGGTTGTAGCTCAATTAATAGAAACCATAGAAATACCAAGGTAATTACAGTGAGAAAGGCAATTAAAAGTATATATCTACAAAAAAGGTTTTTTATAGTATTGACTGCACTAATTGTGGGGTTTTTACTATCCTTTATTTTTCAAGATATACTTGGTGCAATTCGCATCTTATTTTATGTCTTCCTACTTCTCATTTTTGTTGATTTATTACTGTTGTTCTTCTCAAAAGGAGGAATACAAGCAGAACGTATATTACCAGATAAATTATCAAATGGGGATGAGAATCCTATCCAAATACAATTAGCTAATAATTATCTCTTTGGAGTAAGTGTTAAACTTATTGATGAATTACCTTTTCAGTTTCAAAAGCGTGACTTTGGTTTAATTAGTGTTATTAAAAGTGGAGGTTCTAAAACATATGATTATAATCTTAGGCCAACAGAAAGAGGTGTTTACTCATTTGGAAGCCTTAACATTTTTGCTAGCTCCCCAATTGGTTTTTTAAGCAAAAAATACACTTTTGACACTAGTAAAGAAGTGCCTGTATATCCATCTTTTCTACAATTACGCAAGTATGATTTAATAGCATTCACCAATCGCCTTTTTGAATACGGGCTTAAAAAAATAAGACGCATTGGTCACACTATGGAATTTGAGCAAATAAAAGATTACATCCAAGGAGACGATATTAGAAACATAAATTGGAAAGCAACTGCTAAAAAAGGGCAGTTGATGGTTAATCAATTTCAAGATGAAAAGTCGCAACCTATTTACTCTATAATAGATAAAGGTAGGGTAATGAAAATGCCTTTTAATGAATTAAGCCTTTTAGATTGTGCAATTAATGCCACCTTGGTCATAAGCAATATTGCACTTAAAAAGAATGATAAAGCAGGTATGTTTTCTTTTAGTAGTACTATAGAAAATAGAGTAGCTGCAGAACGTAGAAGTTCTCAAATGAATCTTATTTTAGAAACACTTTATAATTTAGAAACCAATTATGTAGAAAGTGATTTTAGTAGATTATATATAGACATAAAAAGAAATTTAAATCAGCGTAGCCTATTACTATTATACACAAATTTTGAAACTCTAGATGCACTCAATAGGCAATTGCCATATTTACAAGCAATTTCAAAACAACACTTGTTGGTTGTTATATTTTTTGAAAACACTGAATTATTAGAATTTGCAGATAAAAAAGCAGAAACCACGCAACAAATATTTGAGCAAACAATTGCTGAAAAGTTCATTTACGAAAAGAAACTTATCGTAAATGAATTAAGAAAATATGGTATTCAAACCATTTTAACTAAACCAGAAAATCTGACGATAAATACTATCAATAAATATTTAGAAATTAAAGCCAGGGGTCTACTTTAGCCTATTCAGTATAAATAATAGAACTAGTCAAACTAAATTTCCTCGTATTAGAAGAATTTTTAGTTGAAGACAAATAAAAGTTATCATCAAATAAATGTACTTTATTCGACTTATTTTTTCGTTTTTTATCAGTAAAAACGTCTATTGTAAAACCTACTGCCAATCCTCCCAAAGCGGTAGCTAATAAATCTTCATTATCCCATCTATTATCAACCCGTCCAGAATCTATTGCTTCTTTTCCTATACCAACTAAAAGTGCACCTCCAAATGACCCTGCAAAAGTCCAATAACGATTTCCGTTAGAAATTTGCTTTGCTATACCTGCTCCAGCAAGACCGAATAAAGAGCCACCTGCAAAGTGTAGCACCTTATCATTTTCAAACTGCGAATTAACATAGTTTAGTGATAATAAGGTGATAAAAATTAAGATAGTCCTTTTCATAAAACAGCACTTAATGTAAATATAGTCACTATATAGTTAATTTTACATACTATTATAATAACAAATTTTAACTAAAAAATTAAAATATATCTATTTAGAAATCATTATTTTAGTGTAAAATTCTCTCTTTAATTGGAATTTATGAAAACATATTTTTACATTGAAAAGGAAAAAAGGAATCATCTAGGATTTAAAGTGCTATTCATAGTACTATTGTTTGCTAATATTTCTATTTACGCTTTTCAAAAATCTGAAGATTTTAAACAATATAAAGGTGAGGTAGTAGATGCTAGAAATAACAATCCTTTAATTTTTGCTACACTTACTGTTGAAGGTACTAATATCAGTACTATAACAAATACCGAAGGGGATTTTCTTTTAAAAATACCAAAATCTATTACTACAGGCACACTATTAGTTTCTTTCATTGGTTATACCACAAAGAAAATAGACATAACAGTATTAAAAAGTAATAAAAATAAAATTCTATTAGAAACATCCGCATTAAAATTATCTGAGGTAGACATAAATGCGCCTAGAGATGCTAAAGCCTTATTTCGAGAGACTTTAAATAAAAAAGGAGAAAAATATTTTGAAGACCCTACTTTAATGACGGCTTTCTATAGAGAAACCATAAAAAAAAGAAGGAGAAATGTTTCTTTATCTGAAGCAGTTGTAAACATCTATAAAACCCCTTATTCCTCAAAAAGAAAAGACGCTGTAGAACTTTTTAAAGCCCGAAAAAGTACAGATTATAGTAGATTAGACACTCTTGCTTTAAAGCTACAGGGAGGACCTTTTAATGCACTTTATGTTGATATTATGAAGTATCCCGAATACATTTTTACAGATGAATCTATTGATAATTATACATTTAATTTTGACCAATCTACTAGAGTTAATAATCGTTTAATCTATATTATCAATTTTAAACAATTAAAAGATATTAAAGAACCTCTCTACCAAGGAAAACTCTATATAGATGCAGAGAATAAAACATTAACAAGTGCTATTTATAATTTAAACATTACAGATAAAGAGTTAGCAGCACGTTTATTTGTGAGAAAAAAACCTAAAAAAGCTGATGTCTGGCCTACCGAAGTTGCTTACAGAGTAGATTACAGAAATAAAAATGGAAAATGGTACTATGGCTATAGCAATGCCTTATTAAAATTTAAAGTTAATTGGGATGATAGATTCTTTAATTCAGTATATAGTATGACAGCTGAAATGGCTGTTACTGATTGGGAAAAGAATGTAGAAGGAAAGTTTCCAAAACCAAATGAACGTATAAGAAAATCTATTATTCTAAGCGATGAAGCTATAGGTTTTTCTGACCCCGATTTTTGGGGTGAATACAATATTATTGAACCCGAAAAATCTATAGAGGCGGCAATTAAAAAGATTCAAAGGCAATTAAAAAGAACAAAAAAGAAAGAAGGTACATCTAAACCATAAATTCTTTCTAGTATAAACTAAAAAAATCCCCTTTCGGGGATTTTTTATTTCTTAAACTCTTTCAAAGTTTTTATAATAATAGCAACACAATCTAGCAGTTGTTCTTTTGTCATCACCAATGGAGGTGCAAATCGTATTATATTACCATGCGTTGGCTTAGCTAATAAGCCATTATCCCGTAAAGCGATGCAAATATCCCATGCAGTTGAGCTTTCTTCTGTATCATTTATTAAAATAGCATTAAGCAGTCCTTTACCTCTAACCGCATTAACTAAGTCACAGGATGGAATAAACTTATTGAGTTCTTCTCTAAACAACGCTCCAAGTACATCAGCATTTTCAGCCAATTTTTCGTCGCTTATAACCTCTAAAGCCGCTATACCAACTGCCGCTGCAATGGGGTTTCCACCAAAAGTACTCCCGTGATTACCAGGTCTAATAACTTCCATAATTGAGTCATTAGCTAATACTGCAGAAATAGGGTAAGCACCACCAGAAATGGCTTTACCCAAAATTAAAATATCTGGTTTTACTTCTGGCTCTCCACTACAATGTTTTTCTTTACAGGAGCAGTTACCACAAGTAGCTAACAATCTACCTGTACGTGCAATTCCGGTTTGTACTTCATCAGCAATGAACAAAACATTATACTTTTCGCAAAGTGCTTTAGCAGCTTTTAAATACCCTTCTGAAGGCACATAAACACCTGCTTCTCCTTGAATAGGTTCAACTAAGAAACCTGCAACCTTATTAGTACTCTTTAAAGCTTCTTCTAATGCACTAAGATTATTGTACTCAATCTTTATAAAACCTTCTGTATAAGGTCCAAAATTTTCACGAGCAACAGGGTCGTTAGAAAATGAAATTATAGTTGTGGTTCTACCATGAAAATTATTCTCACAAACTATTAGTTGCGCTTCATTTTCTGGGATACCTTTTTTCTCATAAGCCCATTTTCTACAAATTTTCAAAGCAGTTTCAACAGCTTCTGCTCCTGTATTCATGGGTAACAACTTATCAAACTTAAAAGTTTCTGTTGCATATTTCTCAAACTTACCCAACATATCATTATAAAAAGCTCTTGAGGTAAGCGTTAACTTTTTTGCTTGATTTACCATAGCGTCAACTATAGCAGGGTGGCAATGCCCTTGATTTACGGCAGAGTAAGCCGATAAAAAATCATAATACTTTTTACCGTCAACATCCCATACAAATACCCCTTCTCCTTTACTCAATACTACAGGAAGCGGGTGGTAATTATGTGCTCCGTACTTGTTCTCTAAATCTATCGCTTGTTGCGACGTTAATTGTTCTAAAACAGCCATTTTAAACCGTGTTTAAATTTATAAATAACTATTCCTTCAATACCTTTATCCTTTCGAAGTTTCGAAAATTCAGCGTGGGAGAGAAATCATCCCTAGTAGAAAGACAAAATTAGGGAAATTTTACTAATACCTCTTTTAAATATTCATACAAACCAAACAACTAAAACTCCTATTTTTGCCAAATGCGAAAAAGAAACAAAAAACAACAATTCCAAAATATTGAAGTAATAGATGCAGGGGCTAAAGGAAAGTCTATTGGCAAAGCTCCAGATGGTCGAGTGATTTTCTTATCAAATGCTATTCCTGGGGATATTGTAGATGTTCAAACTACAAAAAAACGAAAAGCTTATTTTGAGGGCAAAGCCACTCACTTTCATAAATTATCTGATAAAAGAACTACACCTGTTTGCGAGCATTTTGGTGTATGCGGTGGTTGCAAATGGCAACATATGGGTTATGAACATCAACTTTATTTTAAACAAAAAGAAGTTGAGAACAATCTAAAAAGAATTGGCAGTATAGAACTGCCAGAGACCACTCCTATTTTAGGCTCTAAAGAACAGTATTTTTATCGCAATAAAATGGAATTCTCTTTTTCTGATAGCAGATGGTTAACTATAGAAGAATTGCAGTCTGACACTGTTTTTGAAGATAAGAACGCCTTGGGTTTTCATATACCCGGGATGTGGGATAAAATTCTAGATATTAAAAATTGTCATTTGCAAGAAGATCCATCTAATGCAATTCGCTTATGGGTCAAAAATTTTGCTGATGAAAATAAATTCCAATTTTTTAATCCCAGAAACCAAACAGGACTATTGCGTACTTTAATGATTCGTACAACTTCTATTGGAGAGATTATGATTGTGGTTCAGTTTTATGATGATGACAAAACTAAAAGAACACTTTTGCTAGAGAATTTAGAAAAAAAATTCCCAGAAATAACTTCTTTACAATATGTAGTAAACCAAAAAGCTAACGATACTATTTATGACCAAGAGGTTATTTGTCATGCTGGTAGAGATCATATTTTTGAAGAAATGGAAGGCTTACAATTTAAAATTAATGCCAAATCTTTTTATCAGACCAATTCTAATCAAGCTTATGAGTTATATAAAATCACTAGAGATTTTGCTAACCTAACTGGTGAAGAGCTTGTATACGATTTGTATACAGGCACTGGAACTATAGCACAATTTGTTTCTAAAAATGCAAAAAAAGTAATTGGTATTGAATCTATTCCCGAAGCGATTATAGATGCTAAAGCTAATGCAAAGCATAACAAAATTAACAATGTAGAGTTTTTTGTGGGGGATATGAAAACTGTCTTCGATGATGATTTTATTACTACCAATGGCCAACCTGATATCATTATTACAGACCCTCCAAGAGATGGTATGCATAAATTAGTTGTTGAACAATTGTTAAAAGTAGCTCCAGAAAAAATAGTTTATGTAAGTTGCAATAGTGCAACGCAAGCGAGAGATTTAGCTTTACTTAGCCAAAAATATAATGTTATTAAAATGCAACCTGTTGACATGTTTCCGCAAACGCATCATGTTGAGAATGTCGTACTTTTACAGAAGCGATAACCCTAATTGAAATAGCTATAAAAAGGAATGAAGAAAACCTTATCGATTATACTAATTCTATCTATTTTTATCAATTTTTCTTCTTGCGAAAGAGATGATATCTGTGTAGATGGAGATACTCCTTTTTTAATTGTTGGTTTTTTTGATATAGACGACACAACTAATTTTAAGGTAGTTAACTCATTAAGAGTACGATCAATAGATAATAATGCTATCGTAGCAAATGAATTTGGGTCATTTGGGTTTTCTGATCGTTCTAATGTAACTGATTCTATATTTCTTCCTTTACGAATCGACAATTCGACTACAACATTTGAATTTATACTAAACTCTGCAGGAGACGAAGAAACTGGCAATATAGACACTTTAAGTTTTTCTTACGATGTAGGTGAACAATTTATCTCTAGAGGTTGCGGTTTTGTTGCTAATTATAATAATCTAGACACCATAAGAACACCCAGTAGTGAAGATTGGATACGCCAAATTAGAATACTAGAACCTAATATAGAAAATAACCCAACAAGTATACATGTTCAAATATTTCATTAACATACTTATTTTTCTAGTTAGTTTTTGTTGCCTTGCGCAAACAAACAAAACAAAAGATTCTGTTGAATACAAACAGAAGTATGGCATACGCGTTGGGGTAGATTTAAGCCGTATTGTTCTTTCTGTTATTGATGATGATTATAATGGTATAGAATTGGCAGCAGACTATAGACTTAAAGAAAACCTATTTATTGCTGGAGAATTAGGTGATGAAACAAGAACAGATACCGAAGGTATTGGTAGTAGTGCATTGTATAATTATACTGCTTCTGGCAATTATTTAAAACTAGGGGTAGATTATAATACTTATAATAATTGGTTTGGCGAGCAAAATTTTATAACTATCGGTGGTCGTTTTGCTTATAGTTCTTTTAGTCAAACCTTAAACAGCTTTAGTATCTTTAATAGCAACCGATTTTTTAATGAAGATTTTGTTGAAATAGCTACTAGCCCAGAAGAATTTGATGGCAGAACTGCCACTTGGTTAGAATTTGTAGCTGGCTTTAAAACTGAAATTTTTACTAATATATATATGGGCGCAACGCTTAGAATAGGTTTTTTAATAACAGAGAGTGAAGAAGAGCAATTTTCTAACCTATGGATACCTGGTTTTAATAATGTTAACGATAATAGCCGTTTTGGTATTGGTTACAACTACACCATATCATACTTTTTACCATTATATAAAAAAGCTAAGAAAAAAAGAGAAAATCAAAATAAACCAAAACAATAAGGTATTTTAATTGAACTTGGCTTTTTTACTACCCTCATACATTTCATAATGCACTAGTCTAGATTCTAGCTTACCATTAAATGTTTTTATTTTTCTAGATGGTCTAAGACCAACATATTTTAGCGCTTCCATATTAGAGGTAATTAACCATGCATTTGTACCAGGGTAATTTTGCTTTAAAGTATCTCCTATTTTTGAGTAAAAATCTTCTTCATCAATATTAAGTCGTTCTCCATATGGAGGGTTAAACACAACTTTTAAATTAGTATCAACTGGTTTTTCTGTTCTAAAAAAGTCTTTTCGTTCTATAGAAATATATTCGGATAGATTGGCATTATCTACATTTTCTTGAGCTTTTCTAACAGCAGAAGGAGCTTTATCATAACCAATAATCTTATGCGTAAACTCTCTAGTTTGATTTAATCTTGATTCTCGTATTTTTAAAAATAAGTCTTCGTCAAAATCATTCCAATTCTGAAAAGCAAAAGAATTACGATTAATATTTGCAGGGACATTACATGCTATCATTGCTGCTTCAATTAAGAAAGTACCGCTACCACACATAGGGTCTAAAAAATCTGTTCTTCCATCCCATCCACTTAACAATAACAAACCAGCCGCAAGCACTTCGTTAATTGGAGCAATATTCGTTGCAATACGATATCCTCTTTGATGTAAAGAAGCACCAGAACTATCCATTGAAACAGTACAATCATTATTGTAAATATGAATGTTAATACGGATATCAGGATTACTCGTATTTACAGAAGGTCTTTCACGTTCTGTATCTCTAAACTTATCTACTAAAGCATCTTTAGAACGCTGAGAAACAAAAAGTGAGTTATTAAAAACGTCGGAATTCATTGTGGTATCAAAAGCAAAAGTTTGGCTACTATTAAAATAATCTAACCAATCAATATTGTACAACTCTCTGTACAGTTGCTTTTCATTAAAAACTTTAAAGGTTTTAATAGGTTTTAAAACTTTAAGAGCTGTTCTTAAAGAAAGATTAGCCTTATACATAAAACCAGTATCGCCATCAAAAGTAACATTTCTAATACCTTCTCTAACATTGCCAGCACCTAGGTTTCTTAGCTCTTTTGCTAATATAGGTTCAAACCCATATAAAGTTTTGGCTAACATTTTAAAATTCCCCTCCATAACTAAAAAAATGTTCGCCAAAAATAGGCTAATTTTGCGCCACAAATCTTCAAACTAATAAAATCTATTTAAATAGTGTATCTATTACCCATTATAGCCGTATTAATAAGTTTTGGCTTTGTTTATATAGCAAAACCAAAAAGTCAAAAAAACATTAAATTATTACTTGCCTTTAGCGGGGCATTCTTACTTGCTATTACTTTTTTTGAACTTTTACCAGAAGTGTATGGGTCGTCAAAACCAAAAACAGTTGCCTTATTTGTTTTATCGGGTATTCTATTGCAAATTCTTTTAGAATCTTTTTCTAAAGGTGCAGAGCATGGGCATTTACATTTAAATGGAGAAAAATATAGTTTCCCTATCGCACTTTTTTTAAGTCTCTCACTACATGCCCTAATTGAAGGCTTACCTATAGCTGATGGAAACAATGTTATTTACGCTATATTAATTCATAAAATTCCAGTAGCAATTGTTTTATCTATTTTTTTATTGAATTCTAATTTGAAAACAGGATTTACAATAG
>CAZLUS010000003.1:0-8526 GCA_964562775.1 uncultured Flavobacteriaceae bacterium
GAAACAATACGGTCTATTTTATTTTCTAAATTGGGTAAATGTTCTAAAACATGCCAAAGTGTGATTACTTCATATTTCTTATCTAATACTTTATTTAAATTGTCATAAAGTTTTATCCCTTTTTTGTCTGCTTTACTTCTTGCTAATGCATTAGGTTCTACTCCTGCTACATTCCAATTTTTATTCTTAGCAGTACATAAAAAATCACCGGTTCCTGCTCCAATATCTAACAAGGTTTTCTCTTTTGTATCAAAGGAATTAATTAAAGACAGCTTTTTCTTTAAACTATAGCTTTTAACTATCTGATAAATTTTGTCTACTACTGTTTTTTTAGAATCGGTATGAGAAATATAGGCGTCGCTTTCGTAATACTTTTCTATATCTTCTGGCTCAGGATATGTAACTAACATATCTAATTCTTCATTATAAAGTAACTCAAAATCTTCTTGAGAAATAGAAAAATCTTTAGTTTTTAAATACGATTTCATTGTAGTTATCCGTAGAAAGGTACTCTTCTTTTAAAGCTCGAAGATACGGCAAAACCTTTTCTCTTGTAACCGAATTTTAGTTTAGACAGTCGTTTTCTTCTTTACTAAAACTTCTATTACTATATGCCGATTATCTACTCTTAGTATGGCTTCACGTTTTGATTTTGAATTTAGTCAAGATTGCTAAACATAAAAAATCAAGTTAAAAGAAATGTTCCACGTGGAACATTTAAGTTTCTATATGTACTTCTATCTTTAACAAAACACCTAGTTTTTCTGCTTTATCCTTAGCTATGTCGTATGATGTAGTCCTTAGTAAAGTAAAATGTTGATTGCCTTTAAATAATCTAACTACATAATTTTGGTCTTTTCTTTGATTGCCCATTGCAGCTACTGGTCCCCATTCTGAATTCTGTATGCCTGTAGCAGAAAAAATTGTTGCATATTCTGGAATAAAGCATTTAAGTTTTCCTTTAAAAATTGTTGCCCCAAAGATTTTAAAATGTTTTTTATGATCATAATTTTCTTTCATTTCAAAAGAAATTGAATACCCTAGTAAAATTATACCAATGCATGACATTGTTATAATTTGTTCTAACTGAGTTGAATCTTCCACTAACACTAAAGTTGCAAGTGTTAGAAATACAATCCCTAAAACTATAATAGTAAATGGTTTCTTTTGTTTAAAAAAAAGTCCATTTCTCATCTACCTAAAAAAACAAGTAAAACACTAATATCTGATGGAGAAACCCCGCTTATTCTAGATGCCTGTGAGATAGTAATAGGTCTAATATTTTCTAATTTTTCACGGGCTTCATAAGACAGTGATTTTAGTTTTCTATAATCAAAATCTTCTGGGATTTTTATATTCTCTAGACGCAAAAGTTTGTCTGCATTATTTTTTTCTTTGGCTATATAGCCAGAATATTTAACCTGAACTTCTGCTTGCTCTAAAACCTCAGCATCTATATCATGCTCAGCAACAAAACTAGAAACTGAATCTAAACGAAGCATGTGTTCCATAGTAACATTAGGTCTAGAAAATACCTTAAACATCTTATCAGATTGGTTCACTAAAGAAGAGGAAACCTCTTCTAAAATAGGGTTGATTTCCTTAGGGGTATAGCTGGTATTTTTAAAGAAATTAACGAACTGATCAGATTTCTTTTCCTTTCTTTCCATACGCTCCAAGCGTTCATCACTTGCTAAACCTAAGTCGTGACTTAAAGGGGTAAGTCTTAAATCTGCATTATCTTGTCTAAGCAATGTTCTATACTCTGCTCTGGATGTAAACATACGATAAGGTTCTTCTGTCCCTTTCGTAATTAAATCATCTATAAGAACGCCTATATATGCTTCATCTCTTTTAAGCATAAAGGGGTCTTTTTCATTAATTTTTAAATGTGCATTTACACCAGCCATGAGTCCTTGAGATGCTGCTTCTTCATAACCGGTTGTTCCATTAATTTGACCTGCAAAATATAAGTTCTTAACCAATTTAGTTTCTAAAGTATGTTTTAACTGTGTAGGCGGAAAATAATCATATTCTATAGCGTAACCGGGTCTAAAGAATTTTACATTCTCAAAACCAACAACAGATTTTAAAGCTTTATATTGAATGTCTTCTGGCAGTGATGTAGAAAATCCATTAACATAAACTTCTACAGTATTCCAGCCTTCAGGTTCAACAAATATTTGATGCGAATCTTTATCAGCAAACCTATTAATCTTGTCTTCAATAGATGGGCAATAGCGTGGACCAATACTTTTAATTCTACCGTTGAACATAGGTGATCTATCAAAACCATCACGAAGTAAATCGTGAACCAATTTACTTGTATGTGTCATATGACAATCACGTTGCTTCTTAAGCTTGTCTGTTTCTAAATAGGAGAATTTTTCAGGATTTTCATCCCCAGGCTGAAGAATCATTTTAGAATAATCTAAAGAACGTCCATCCACACGTGGTGGTGTTCCTGTTTTCATTCGTCCACTTTCAAAACCTAAAGCAACTAATTGTTCTGTGATTCCTGTTGCAGCTTTTTCTCCTGCTCTACCACCACCAAATTGTTTTTCTCCAATATGTATCAAGCCATTAAGAAAAGTGCCATTAGTAAGCACTACGGATTTAGCTTTTACCTCTATCCCTAAAGATGTTCTTACTCCGACAACTTTATCTTTCTCAACCAAAAGTGAAGAAACCATTTCTTGATAAAAATCTACATTGGGAGTTTTCTCTAAAGCAATGCGCCACTCTTCTGCAAAACGCATTCTATCATTTTGTGCTCTTGGACTCCACATAGCAGGTCCTTTAGATTTGTTTAGCATTTTAAACTGTATAGCAGACTTATCTGTTACAATACCACTATAGCCTCCAAGTGCATCAATTTCTCTTACAATTTGACCCTTTGCAATACCTCCCATAGCAGGGTTACAAGACATTTGACCAATAGTCTGAAGGTTCATTGTTATCAATAGGGTTTTAGAACCCATATTTGCTGCTGCTGCAGTTGCTTCTGCACCAGCATGGCCACCGCCAACTACTATAACATCGTATTCTTTATCAAACATAACTTTATTGTTCCACGTGGAACAATTGTATCATTTCATTTTCCTTAGTACGCATCAGAGTCTTCTCAGCTTCTGTTTTATCGTTATAATCTAATAAGTGTAAAACACCATGTGCCATTACCCTTCTTAGTTCATTATCAAATGAGACTTTATAATCAAATGCGTTTTCTTTAACGCGCTCTATAGATATAAATATATCTCCCTCTATAAGATTATCAGTACAATAATTAAAGGTAATAATATCAGTAAAATCAAAGTGCTCTAAATACTTGATATTCAGTTCGTTAAGATATTTATCATTACAAAATATGTAATTTAAATTTCCTAGCTGTTTCCCTTCTGAGCTTACTATTCTAGATATCCAGTTTGAATAGGCAACTTCATCATCTAAACTATATGCAGCCTCAAAGTGAAAATCAACCTTCATCTTTAAAATAGTTCTTAACCTTACGTTTGTAATTTTGGCGCAAAGGTAAGGCTTGTCTATTTAAAATTTCAATAGCATTAGACTTGTTCTCTAATAAGGCAGGTTTAGTTAAAATAGGATTTTGAAATTTATTGCTATTGGTTTTACTTTCGCGTTCTTGTTTTTCTCCTTGTCGTAAAGCGGCATTTTCTAATTTAAGCAATTGTTGTTGAATCACATTTGCTTTATTTCTGGTACGTTGTGTAATGCCGTTTTCTAATAAATCGTCTTCAAAATCTTCCATCTGACGCACTAATTTTTTAGCTAAATTAAGCTTATCTTTTTCTATGATATTCTTTAATTGTTCTTCTAATTTATTTCTAATTCCTTGCTGTTCTTTGTAGATTTCATATATCTCCTTAAGTTCTTGTTCAGTTGGATTATTTCCACCACTACCTCCTTCATTACCTTCTCCATTTTGTCCTTTACCATTTTTGCCGTCTTCTCCGTTCTTTCCTTTTTTACCATCCTTACCATTCTGAGAATTTGCGCCATCATTCTTTCCTTGTTTTCCTTCTCCTTTGCCTTTACCCTCTCCTTTACTTCCTTCACCTTCTTTTCCTTTTTGACCATCTTTACCGTCTTTGCCAGACTTTCCCTTTTCTCCTAGTTTTTCATTCAACTCTTCTTGTCCTTGAATAATATCAGGCAATTGAGATTCTCCTTGACCTTGACCTTGACCTGGTCCAGATTGCATACTTTGTTGCATATTATCAAGTAAATTAGCTAAAAAGTCTGCTAAGGAATTAGATGCAGTTAAAACATATTGTTGGCGAGATGTGCCTTGAAATAGTTGATTTTCAGCAATATTTTCTAATGACTTATCAATATTATAATATACTTCTGTGATCTGCTCATTAACAAATTCTGAAAGTTCTGCTCTTCGTAAAGAAAGCGCAAACAAACTGTCATCTACATGTTCAAAAAGGCTTCTTAATTCTTTTTGCTCTCGCACTGTAGTGGATATATCTAATATTTCTCCTTGGGAATCTTTAATATTATCAAATAGTTTCTCTTGCTTAAATGAAAATGTAATAAGGTTGTCTAATATTTGACGTAACATTTCAGCATCTTCGGTAATAGAAGAACCGCCACCCCCTGCAGATGAAGAAGCGCTTTGTTGCAAACTTTCACTCATCTCTTGAATTTTTTGAGCTGCAGACTTTTGCTTTTGAGAAGCATTATTTTTATCTCCATCAGATGGAGCCCCTTGATCTTTATTTTTCTCTAATTCTTCTAGTGCATCTTGTTGGTCTTTTTTTACAGCCTCTTCTTTCTGTTTGCTAATATCTAAATCAAGAGGTTTCTTTAAATCTTGGTTGTCTTTCTTAAGCTCGTCGAGCTCTTTAGCTAATTCATCAAACTTTTTATTAAGTTCTTCCTGCTCTTTATTAGAATTTTCATCTGTATTCTCTTTTTCAGCAAGTGCTTCTTGTTCTTTAGCAAGTTTGTCTAATTCTTTAGCCAGTTGAGCTGCCTTTTCTGTTACATAATACCGTTTGGTTAATTCTAATAACTGTTCCAAGCTACGTTCGCTATTACTCTGCTGCTTGCCTACTTCTTCTAATTTCTTTTTTAAATCTTCTTTGTCAATTTTATCTGCAATCTTATTAAGCTCGTCTAAGAGCTTTTTATTTTTTTCGGCTTCTAACTCTTGTCTTTCTAAACGTTCTTTTAAGAGCTCATTGAATTCATCTTTCTTTTCACTTTTATTTAAATTGTCTTTAAGTTCTTCGCTGAACTTTTGCATTAACTCTTCTTGTTTTTCTTGTTTTTGAAGAAAGTCTTTTATCTGATTTTGGTCATTAAAATTAAGCTTGCTGTTTTCCTTCTGCTTATCATTAATCTCTTTTAAAATTTCTTTTTGGTCTTTAGCTTTCTCTAAAGATTTGCTTAAATTTTTTAAGATAGACTTTTGACTTTCTAGTTCTTTGCTTTTTAAACTATTATCATCAAGTAGCACTGTGCTAAATACTTGGCTTTTTGTAGATTTTCCCTTGCGTAAACCGTCATTATCAAAAACTTCAAAGTACAGCTCGTAGGCTTCACCTTCCTTAAGGTCTAAACCTGTAGGGAAGGTGTAATAAAATTGTTCAACATTACTTTTTGTGCTTAACAATGGCAGGCTTTTTGTTTCCCCCGGGTTATCAACTGGATAATAAATCATTCTAATATCTTTCAAGCCAATATCATCTGATGCAAGGCCAGAATAATAAGAATAATTAGGGTTTAAAGAATCTAATGTCTGTTCTACTTTTATTGTTGGATATGCATCTTTAACCACTTTTAGGGCATAACCTAAACGCTCGTAATTTTTAATGTTGTTGTTGGATGTAACCAACTCATAATCGATACTGTTATATACACTTTTCTTTAAGGAAAAACTTTCCTTGTCTTTAGCAAATAAAATTGTAGTGTCCTTTTGTACAAGGTCTATAGCAGCAGTATGTAAGCCGACAATATTCCAAGTAATCCTTGTTCCTTCTGGAACGATAGCATTTCCTGTTCCTTTTAATACTTCGCTTCTTTTGCCCAAATAATTAGGGTAATTGAGTTTCATTTCAAAATTTTGAATGCTAGGCACTTTTCCTGCTGTAATTTCATAGGTTCTAGAGTTAAAACCATTAGCAGAAAAATAAAATTTAGTGGTTTTTATGGGCGCGTCAAAAGTAAATTGAAATTGACTCCCATTATCTTGCATTACTAGTTCCTTACCCTCTATATTAATAACAACATTTTCTGGTTTAATACTCCCTTCTGTTATTAAATTGAGCGTAAGCCCTTCGTCCTCTAAAACGTTTAAATTTTCATTCAATAATTGAAATGAGAATGGTGCTGGTGGCTCATAGGCTATATCATAATTAACTACACGTTTGTATGACCCAAAAAAATCTGCAATGTTGCCAGAGACCCATATCAATAAAAATAAAACAAGTGGTATAAGAATAAACTTAGCGTACTTTAAATTTTCTCTAAAATTAACTGCCTTAACAAAAGGTATAGGGTTCATGTGCTGTGAACGCTGTTCAATCGCTGCTAATAATAAGTCTGAATCTTTATTGTTATCAGCTAATTCTAATAAGTTTAAAAGTTTGTCGTCTACATCAGGAAAATGCTTTCCTATTAGCAATGAAGCCTCTCTTTTAGAGATTCCTTTTTTAATCTTAAACAAATAAAATAACGGGGTTAGAATATATAAGTATAGCAAAACAAGCTCAATACTTATAAAAATTAAAAACAAGACTAAACGTATGGTAGAATCTAACCAGAAAAAATATTCAACACCAGTAATAACCAAGAAAAAGAGTGCTCCTAATGTAAAAAACAATAAGCATCCTTTAACCAAAAGGCTTGTATAATACTTGTTGGTAAAAGCGTTTAGCTTGGCTACGATAAGATTAAAATCACTCAAATTATATTATATTTATTACCAATATACCTGTTGTATAAGGTTTGTGTTTAAAATTTTATGTTAAAATAGATTAAATGAAAGATTTAAAGTATTTAGCTGCACTTTCTATTCCTATATCTGCAATACTAAGCATCTATTTTAAAGGGTATTTAAGCTATTTTACACCATTTTATGCTTTTGTAATTATTCCGTTGTTAGAAATGATTTTGCCACTTGACACCTCTAACCTAGAAGGAGAATCACTCAAGGCTAAAATTAAAAATAAAATTTTTGATTGGATGCTTTATATAAACGTTCCTGTTGTGTTTGGCCTTCTTTTCTATGCTCTTTGGGATATAAGCACAACTAATTATGCAATTTATGAACTTATTGGCTTAGCTTTTTCAATAGGTATTGTTTTGGGTGTAAATGGTATAAATGTAGCGCATGAGTTAGGTCATCGTCAAAAAACAATGGAACGCTATCTAGGCAAACTATTGCTCCTGCCGTCTTTTTATATGCACTTTTATATTGAACATAATTTTGGTCATCATGCACATGCCGCCACCAAGGAGGATCCCGCTACAGCAAAATACAATCAATCTTTATATTCTTTTTGGTTTACATCAACTAGTAGGCAATATATAAATGCATGGAAAATTCAAAAGAAATTACAATCATCAAATGGCAATTCTTTCTTTTCTACTAAAAACGATATGTTTTATTATTTAATTTTTCAGGCAGCCTATATCCTTTTAGTATATCAACAATTTGGAAAACTCGGTGTACTATTTGCTCTGAGTGCTGGAATAATAGGTTTTCTTTTGCTAGAAACCGTTAATTATATAGAACATTATGGTTTAGTACGATTTAAAATGCCCTCTGGGCGCTATGAAAGGGTACGAGAATGTCATTCTTGGAATAGCAATCATGTAGTAGGCAGAATTGTACTGTATGAACTCACTAGGCATAGTGACCATCACTATAAATCGTCTAAAAAATATCAAACTTTAGATTATCACGATATATCTCCGCAAATGCCATATGGCTATCCAACATCTATGGTGTTATCATTTTTTCCGCCATTATGGTTTAACATAATGAACAAGCGAGTGCCAGAAGAAATGCGCCAAACTATAACATCTTAAACTTATCCTTACTTTATATACATTGAACTCATTTTAGCTTACTATCTTTGCTGTTCAAAATTGTAGCATGAGTAAGAAAGTAAGAGTTCGTTTTGCTCCTAGTCCCACTGGACCTCTCCATATTGGGGGAGTTCGTACCGCACTATTCAACTATTTATTTGCTAAAAAAAATGGAGGAGATTTTGTGTTGCGCATAGAAGATACAGACCAAAATAGATATGTAGAAGGTGCCGAGGCTTATATTATAGAAGCTCTAAATTGGTGTGGTATGTCTATTGATGAAGGCCCCGAAAAACCAGGTAAATTTGGTCCTTATCGCCAAAGTGAGCGCAAAAAACTCTACGAGCAATATGCTCTTGAATTAATTTCTAAAGGAAAAGCTTATTATGCTTTTGATACAAGTGAACAACTTGACGTTCATAGAAAATCACATGAAGCAAAGGGTAAGACGTTTATTTACAA
>CAZLUS010000003.1:8626-37040 GCA_964562775.1 uncultured Flavobacteriaceae bacterium
AACTTGACGTTCATAGAAAATCACATGAAGCAAAGGGTAAGACGTTTATTTACAACTGGCACAATCGTTTAAAATTAAAAAACTCACTTACACTTTCAGCAGAAGAGACTCAAGAAAAATTAGCTGCTGCTATTCCTTATGTTATTCGTTTTAAATCGCCACAAGATAAAAAGCTACACTTAAAAGATACTATTAGAGGAGCTATTGAAATTGATACCAATGTTCTGGATGATAAAATTCTTTTTAAGAGTGATGGTATGCCAACCTATCATTTGGCAAATATTGTTGATGATCATTTAATGGAAATTACACATGTTATTCGCGGTGAAGAGTGGTTGCCCTCATTAGCTTTACATCAACTATTATATGATGCTTTTGATTGGCAGGCTCCAGAATTTGCACATTTACCTTTAATTATGAAACCTACGGGTAAAGGTAAATTAAGTAAAAGAGATGGTGAAAAAGGTGGTTTTCCCGTTTTTCCATTGGCTTGGAATGAAGCAACAGGATATAAAGAGGAAGGTTATTTCCCCGAAGCAGTAATCAACTTTTTAGCTATGTTAGGTTGGAATCCTGGCACAGAACAAGAACTGTTTTCTTTAGAAGAATTAGTACAAAGCTTTTCTTTGGAACGTGTAAATAAATCTGGAGCACGTTTTGATATTGAAAAAACCAAGTGGTATAATCATCAATACCTACAAAACAAAAGTAACGCTACTTTAGCAGAATTATATAGTCCCATACTAACCCAAAAAGAAGTTCCTAGTGATTTTCTTGATGCTAGTTATATCGAAAAAGTAGTTGGCTTAATTAAAGAACGTGCAAATTTTGTTTCTGACTTTTGGGAATTGAGTAATTATTTTTTCCTAGCGCCGAAAACTTATGCCGAAAAGCCGGCAAAAAAACAATGGAAAGAAGATACATCTACCATACTTAAACAAGTGGCTGAGGTTCTAGAAAAAGTATCTGATTTTAATTCTACAAATACAGAGGATGCTGTTAAAAAGTGGATTACAGAAAACGAGCTTGGTTTTGGTAAAGTAATGGGGCCTTTGCGCTTAGCTATTGTTGGGGATTTAAAAGGACCTCATTTATTTGATATACTTGCTATGATTGGGAAAGAAGATTCCTTAGAAAGAGTAGCTAAAGCTATTTCTGTCTTAGGCTAAATATTATCGAATAAACTAAATGCTCTATTCCAGCTAATTTTTTTGCCTGGTTCTACTTGAATCTTAAAAAAAAGCTCTGGGCTTATTACATGTGCACATCCCCAAACATTTATTTTATCAGTCTTAAAACTGCATGTTTCACCTATTCCAATTCCGGCATTAGAATTAAATAATTGCCAACTGGCATCGCTTATTTTACCACCCGTTACATTGCTAAAAAAGATGTCGTTTTTTGGCGTATCCTTAAAAGAGATATCGTTTTTTGAAAAGGAAACCACATCATCTGGATTAAGAAAGTCATTAAACTTATCCGTAACTAATTCAAAGGGGAAAGAAAGTAAATACCCTTCTCCTAAGAGTTGATTGTTAACGGCCAAAAAGTTATGGCAGTATTCATCTGTTATAATAGTTTTATTACCTGTATTAACTAATTCGTAATTAATTTTAAAACCCGTTTCTAATAGTTTGACTTCTTTTTTAAGTTCATAAGCATAGCCATTTACAAGGGGGGCAATACATTTAGATGTATATCTATTATCTTCATTTGAATAGCTAAACGTACATGGTGTAATTTCATAGGTCTGCATAAAATCATATGTTGACGTTGTCTTTTTTAAAATACCTACACCTATTTTATGAAAACCCTCTCCTATCATTGCTTCGCTAAAACCCAAAGCAGTATCAATGCCAAACTCATTATAAAAAGCTTTTCCAAAATTTATTGCCAGTGTTGATGCAAGTTTTTCACTTGCAAAAACAGGGATTCCCCTATACTTTAATAAAACTATTTTACTGCTCCAATCGAATCTTGCCTGTTGGTAATTTTCGTGAGGAGCATCAATATGTATTTCTATAGTATTGTTTTTAAGAACAAATGGCATTGAAACAAAAAATTTAGCAACTAATATACTCTTGTTTTTTATAAGCAAATAAGATGTTTTGTAACATTTTTATTTAAAATGCTACATATGTACACTAGTCTTTTGTATTTTAAACATTTAAACTTAAAAACTATAATTATGGGTAGCTTTATTTGGATTCCAATCGTATTTTTTGTTATTGTAACTATACTCTCAGGGGTGTTTATTGTAAAACAGCAAACTGCTGTTATTATTGAAACCTTTGGTAAATTTACCAGTGTTAGACACTCGGGTATACAGTTTAAAATACCTTTTGTGCAAAGAATATCGGCAAGAATTGGTCTCAAAATTCAACAATTAGATGTTATTATAGAAACAAAAACTTTAGATGATGTTTTTGTGAAACTAAAAGTATCTGTACAGTATGTTGTTATTAAAAGTAAAGTTTACGAAGCTTTTTATAAGTTAGAATATCCGCACGATCAAATTACTTCTTATGTTTTTGATGTGGTACGTGCCGAAGTTCCTAAAATGAAATTAGATGATGTTTTTGTTAAAAAAGATGACATTGCAATTGCTGTAAAATCTGAATTACAAGAGGCGATGTTAGATTACGGGTACGACATTATTAAAACTTTAGTTACCGATATAGACCCAGATGCACAAGTAAAAGAAGCGATGAATCGTATTAATGCTTCTGAACGTGAAAAAATTGCAGCGCAATTTGAAGGTGATGCTGCTCGTATTCTTATCGTAGAAAAAGCAAAAGCTGAAGCAGAAAGCAAAAGATTACAAGGTCAGGGTATTGCAGACCAACGTAGAGAGATTGCTCGTGGTCTAGAAGAATCTGTAGAGGTGCTTAATAAAGTAGGTATTAATTCTCAAGAGGCATCTGCGCTTATTGTTGTTACACAACATTATGATACCTTACAATCAATAGGAGAAGAGACCAATACTAATCTTATTTTGCTTCCTAATTCGCCGCAAGCAGGTAGTGATATGCTAAATAATATGGTAGCTTCATTTACTGCAAGTAATATGATTGGAGAGTCCATGAAACAAACAAACACTCCCAAAAAAGAAGCTAAATAATTACCCGCCTTATAAAAATAAAATCCCTAGACATATGAATTATCTAGGGATTTTTATTTCTTATTTAGTATCCTATTAAAAATACTGTCCTATACCAAATACAAGTCCATTTGTAGCATTCTCACCTATACCAAAACCATAATCTAATCTAAATACAGCATTAAAAATACGCTTATGTATAAAACGAATTCCTAGTCCTGGATAAAAGCGTGTTGAAGTGCCATTAAACAATTGCGAAAACTCTCCTCCAGGATTTCTCCAAGAGCCTGCATCTATAAAAGTATTACTCTGTATTACAAACCAATTTTTCTCGTATAGGGTATGTCTATATTCTGTATTTAAAACTATTGCAGCTGTTCCGCGATCTACTACATTACCTACCCCACGAATATTTAATTGGTTGTCTAATGTGAAAGGAGCAAAAGGAGAATCTTCATTACCTAACGCAGCCGCTAAACGTAGCCTATTTGCCCAATTTCCCTTAGTCCCTACTTTCTTGTAGTAAATAAAGTCATTACGCAGTGATACGAAGTCATTTAAAAATTGTTCTCCTAATTCATCACCATCTTGAAAGGTAACATACTGTCCGGTAAATTCACTCTGAAAACCTTCAAAATATTGGTAATCAATATCAATATCTACATACCTGTAATTAGCTCTATAAAATATTTTATCGGCATTTAATTCTGCTGGTCTACCTGCTAAAGGTTCATCCCCTTCAAACAAGTAATTTTCTTGTACAAAAAGGGCTCCAAGTTCTGCTTCATTATTAAAATCGAAATTAAAAAGAAACTTTCCTTCTATGCTTTTAGAATTAAATCGGTAGTCTTTATCACCGTTATCAAAAAAAACAGGCTCTAACCTTGTTACGTCTTGATAATTAGCTCCAAAACCTATTTTGGGGCTAAAGAGAAAAGGGTGTTCCCAGAAAAACAAATAAGAATCAAAAACATTTCTTTGATACGAAGCCCCTATAAGCTGTCCATTTCCTAAAAAATTAAATTCGAATAATGATAATTGGTATGCAAAACTTCCGTCACTTGCTGTAGAAATTCTTGGTCCAGGTATTATCGTAAAGTTTTCATCTATTACATAGGTTAAGGCCTTACCTCCTTCTGCTGTTTCCTCTTTAATAGTTGCTTTAGCAACTCCTGCTAATCTGTTAAGGCGCTCTATGTCTAAATCAACTTTAGCTTTATCGTACCTTTCGTTTACTTTAGTTTTTATAAGACGCCTCAAAAATGACTCTTTGGTTCTTTTAAGGCCTTCAAACTCAATTTTGACTACAGCACTTTCTTGTGCACTCAATTGAAATGCTAAAAGGCATATTAAAATTGTTATCGTTTTTCTCATAAAACTAACTCTAGTATGCTTTAAGACGGAAAGCAATGGATTTCCATACAATTCAAATGCAAAAATTCGATTAAATGTAAAAAAGAAATTTGCGAAAGAATATTCTTTATAAATTCAATATCATTTTAATATTAAAATTATAATTGTCTATAAAAGCTAAAATAAAGCCATTTAAAGACAGATTAAAAACAGGTAATGGATTTGGTTTGGCCAGATTAGAAAAACTACTGAAGCTCTTGTAAAAAAGTCTTTTATATTGTAAAAAACTATGCTAATAGCGCCAAACAATAAGTATTGTTTATTAGGTTTTTTTTTGGATTTTTGCCCAAGTATCTCTTAGCGTAACCGTTCTGTTAAATACCATATTTTCAGGCTTAGAATCTGTATCAACACTAAAATAACCTAAACGCTGAAATTGAACTTTATCTCCAATTTTGGAATTCTTAAGGCTAGGTTCTAAATATCCGGTAATGGTATCTAAAGAGTCTCTATTAATAAAATCCATAAAATCTTTATCCTTGTGACCATCTGGGTTCTCATCATTAAACAAACGATCATAAAGTCTAACTTCTGCTTTCATAGCATGCTTTATAGATACCCAATGCAAAGTGCCTTTTACTTTTCGTAGACTTTCTTCTGTGCCACTACCACTTTTACTTTTGGGATCGTAAGTACATTGAACCTCTATAATATTCCCATCGGTATCTTTTGTGCAAGACTCAGCTTTAATAATATAACCACTCTTTAAACGTACTTCTCCATTTAATTTTAATCTAAAGAATTTACGATTAGCCTCTTCTCTAAAATCTTCTTGTTCTATATAAAGTTCTTTAGAAAAAGGTACTTGTCGAGTTCCTGCATTTTCATCGCCAGGGTTATTCTCTGTTTCTAACCATTCTTCCTTGTCTTCTGGATAATTGGTTATTACTAGCTTTAATGGATTTAAAACTGCCATAACCCTAGGGGCAATTTTATTAAGATGCTCACGAACATGAAATTCTAATAATGACACATCAACAATATTTTCTCTTTTAGCGATACCTATGGTGTCGGCAAAATTCTTTAAAGATTCTGGCGTATATCCTCTTCTTCTTAGTCCAGAGATTGTTGGCATTCGTGGGTCATCCCAACCAGAAACAAAACCATCTTCAACTAATCTTAGTAGTTTACGTTTGCTTACAACGGTATGACTTAAATTTCTTCGTGCAAATTCTCTTTGTTTGGGTCGTAATTTGTCTTTTGATACTAACTGGTCTAAACACCAATCATATAATTCTCTATGAGGTAAAAATTCTAGCGTGCATAAGGAATGAGAAACCTGCTCTAAATAATCGCTTTGCCCATGCGTCCAATCGTACATAGGATAAATACACCAATCGGTATTTGTTCTGTGGTGTGGTTTATGTAAAACTCGGTAAATGATAGGATCACGCATTAACATATTTGATGAAGCCATATCAATTTTAGCCCTAAGAACATGTTTGCCTTCTTCAAACTCTCCTTTTTTCATTTTTTCAAAAAGCTCCAAGTTTTCATCTATCGAGCGATTTCTATATGGACTTGCAATACCAGGTTCCGTAGGTGTTCCTTTCTGGTCAGCCATTTCTTCAGATGATTGGCTATCTACATAGGCTTTTCCTGCCCCAATGAGTGCTATTGCCCACTCGTATAGCTGTTGAAAATAGTCTGATGCATAGCATTCTTTATCCCATTTAAAGCCTAGCCATTCTACATCTCTTTTAATAGCATCTACAAACGCTTTTTCTTCCTTAGCAGGGTTTGTATCATCGAACCTAAGATTTACAGGAGCATTATACCGTTCTCCTAACCCAAAATTAAGGCAAATAGAGCTTGCATGACCTATGTGCAAATAGCCATTAGGTTCTGGTGGGAACCTAAAACGCAGTGCTTCTTGTTGGTAATCATTTGCTAAATCTTCTTCAACAATATGTTCAATAAAATTAAGGGCTTTTTCTGCCTTTTCCATCAAAATTAGTTTGAAGGCACAAATGTAGGAAAAATGCAATGTATACTTCGTTTCTAAAAAATATTCCTCCGAAAAATTAGTATTCACAACATATTTAACCCGTTGTACAACAATAAGTTTCTGTCATTATCAAAAAAAAGCATCTTTGATATTAAAGATTTAATGAGGCTGCGTTATGCTTCTTCAAAATTTTAGAAAAGCAAGAAACAAGCTTATAAAGCCAAATCTGCAACATGAAAGACTTAAACATATTTAAACAACTTGCTCTAAGCCTGTGCGTACTTCTATTGAGTAGCTCACAACTCTTTGGTCAAGTATTAAACAAACCTGTTCCTGCTGCAAATTCAAATATTGGAGCTACGTCTCCATGGACAGCGGCCTGTGCTTCTGATAGTTTTAACGAATTCTTCGTTAATTTTACATGGAGCCCTCCTTTGGTTGATTCTGCAAATGAATTTATTTTAGAATTATCTGATGTAAATGGAAACTTTGATACAGTAACAGAACTAGACAGGGTAGCTGACCAAAACACAAATTTTGATTTTGATTTTATATTCATTCTTCCTCAAGATATTCAAGGCGATGCGTATCGTTTTAGAGTAAGAAGCACAAATCCTGCACTAACAAGCCCAGAGTCTGATTCTTTTTCAATGTACTTTTTGGGCTTTACGAATCCCATTCTTATTAGTCAAGATGGTGATGGAAATATCCCAACAGGTGGTATAATAGAAAATTGCAATAACGGTAATATTACTTTAGAAACTCATAATGTACCTGACCCAGAAAATTACAGTTATAGTTGGTTTCGTAGTGGAACACTTTTAAGCGAGACAAGCAATTCCATAACAGTATCTGAAAATGGAATTTACTTTGTTGAGATTAACTACGGGCCTAATTGCTCTGGTTCTGCAAATACATTATCTAATTCTATAGAAATACAATCTGCTTCGTCTACAGGTATTACAATATCAGCCTCGGCTAGCACAACATTGTGTACTGGGGATACCGTTGATTTAATTGCAAGTATTGATAACCCTTCTTGGACATATACTTGGTTTAAAGACGGAACTGCAGTTACTACTCCAACATTAGGAGATAGTTCATTTACAGTAGATAGTTCTACGGCAAATTTTGATGGTGACTATACTGTACAAATAGAGGCTACAGGAATTTGTACTGAGACTTCAAACGCTATAACAGTTATTAATAATGGTGATTTTACCGTTAGTTTAGATAATAGTACTAATGTTGTGTTGCTCCCTGGACAATCAAGAACATTAAGTGCTTCTTCTACAGCAATTACTCCTAGTTACCAATGGTTCAAAGATGGTAGTCCAATAGCTGGTGCAACCAACTCTTCGCTTGATGTTTCTGATGTTGGCATCTACTTTATTAGTGTAGTTGAAAACGGAGGTCCTTGCGCAGGATCCACAGTAAATTCAGAAAATATAACTGTTGTATTACCAACTAGTTTTGAGTTTGTAATTGCATTTACTGGCTCATATACACCATGTGAAAGCAATAGTGCGGTAATGGATTTAACAGAAATAAACGCAGTAATAGCTGGCGGTTCTATACTAAATGTAACCTCAGATTTAATATCAGAGTTCACGTATCAATGGACAAAAGATAATGTTCCTGTAACAGGAGAAACAAGCAATACAATTTCACTCGCTTCATCTACAGAAAATGGTGATTATAGATTAGAAGGAGTGCTTGATTCTTTTAATACCAGCTCAAACGTTTTAAGTGTTACATTAGCAAGTAATGAAACAGTAACCATAAGCAGCACGGAGCTTGCGCTTTGTGATGGTATAGACAGTGTTACACTAACTGCCGATATTGATCTAAGTACAGAAACATACACTTGGTTTAGAGATGGTAATGCCATTTCTACAACCGATACTTCAATAACCACATCAGAAATAGGTGTTTATGAACTGCAAGTAGAACGAAATACTTGTCCAATACGATCCAATCAAATTACAATTATTCAGTTTGATGAATCTATTGTTACTGTAGATGCTAGTGAAAACATAATACTTTTAGAAGGAAGTTCACAGACTGTTACAGCTTCTGGAGCTACTTCTTACCAATGGTTTGATCAAAACAACAACAGCATTTCAAGTACAGATTCTGTATTACTTACTGAAGAAGGTGATTACCTATTAATTGCATCGGTAGGAAACTGTACTGTTTCAAGAAACTTTACGGTATCCTTTAGAGATAATTTTGCCATTCCTAATGTAATTACAGCTAATGGAGACGGTGTTAATGATTTATGGATATTACCAAATACCTTTTCAGGAAACCCCAATGTTTCGGTGGTGATTTATAATGAAAACGGAGTGGAAGTGCTAAACCAAACTAACTATCAAAATAACTGGCCAGAATCTTCTATTGCCTTTACAGACAACAAAATGATTTTCTATTATCGTTTGACTGAAGAAGGTAGAACATTAAACCAAGGAACAATAACTGTAATTCGCTAAGATTCCTATGAAAAATATAAAACCACTAATTATTCTATTGTTTGCGCTTATGTGCTCAGGAAGCTATGCTCAAGTGGAAAATCCTTTCTTGACTTTTGAGGCCCCGTCACAGAATCTTATAAAGTTTAATAGGTTTTTAATAAACCCAACTTTTTCTACCGTAAGAGAAGATAAATCCTATATAAATCTTTTTCATAGAAACCAGTCGGTATCTTTTGATGATAACAACCAAACCTATTACTTAAGTTATAGCGGTAGAATAGGAGATAGAAGTGGTCTTGGTGTTAGTTTATACACTCAAAGAGAAGGCTTGTTTAGTAATATTGGGCTTTTAGCCAACTATGCTTATGGTATTAAACTAAGCGATAAAAGTAATTTTACTTTTGGTGGCAACTTTTCATACTATACAAGTGGTTTTGACGAAGGTAGAGCGAATGCACTTGACACCAATGATGCCTTACTAAATAGTTTAGACGATAGTTCTTTAATCACTTTTCAGCCAGGATTTAATATTTCATATGGCCAATTTGATTTCGGTGTTTTTGCCGAAAATCTTTTTGATATTAATTTAAAAACTAGTCAGTCAAACACAGACTTTAACGAAAAAACATACTCTGGGCATTTACAATATACCTATGAGTTTGAAAATACCTCTGGCATTTTTGATAGTGCTAGACTTATGCCTTTGGCAAGAGTAAAAAGAAATGGAACAGAAGGCTATGGTCTTAGTGGAAATCTTATACTAGACCTTCCTAAAGTAGGCTGGTTACAAGCTGGATATGACGATTTTTTTGGAGCTGCAGCTGGAGTAGGATTTAATCTAACAAAAAATGTATCCTTAGGATATACCATTGAAAAAGGTATTAACAATGACCTAAGAAACTTTGGAACGACACATGAGATTTCTTTAGCATATTCATTTACGCCTAACTTAACGGAAGATCGCGTATTTCTTGAAAAGGAAAACGAGGATCTGGTTTTAAATGAAGACCCAGAGGTTGAAGAAGTATCCCTGACTGAAAAAGACTCATTGATTGCAGATTTAAGACTAAAATTGGCTGAAAACAGTTCCATTTTAGACGAATTACTCTTACGTCAAGACTCTATAGAAAAGAACAGAAAAGCAGATTTAGAGCGCAGGTTTAATATGGTAATGCGAATGGTTCAAAGAGAAACTAATGGTGATACCGATATTAAAGATAAAGTAAGAAAGGCATATTTTCAAGGAGAAGATAGTTTGCTTGCTTCAAGTATTGCGCCTGCTAACAGCCCTATATCTAACCATGGCATAACAAGTACTGCCTCATCAAAAAGAACTATTACATTAAACGAAAGCGAAAAAACAATTACTTCGCCTAAAGATGTAACTGCTGTAGAAAATATTAAAAGAAAAAATACATCAATAGCAACAAATACCACCTCTAATAATAGCACTATATCTAAGAATATTAAAACAAATCATTCATTGTCAGAACAAACTATTGCTACTAATGAAAATGAAAAAACAAATGATACACCTAAAGATGTAATCTCATTAAAAAACAATAAAAGAAAGAAACTTTCTATAGCAGCAAATACTGAAGAACCATCTAGTATTGCGAAAGATAAAATTTACGCTCCTACAACTACTAAGGCTTCTAAAAAAATAACGAATGGTTTTAAATCATATAGTATTCCAGATGTTGATAGCGGTTATTATATAGTTGCCAATGTATACAACGGTAAAAAATACATGACTGATTTTATAGAGGATTTAGAGGCTCAAGGTCATGATGCAAACTACCTTCAAAACCCTCGAAATGGTAAAAATTATGTGTATTTAAAAAGGTTTGAAAGTAAGAAAGAGGCATTGAATGCTTACGCTTCTAAAATGGATGGAACCTATTCTAATGACATGTGGGTTATGAAAGTAAAAGGAACAAATGCCGATACCCGTATCGCTAGTTCAAGCTCCAGATATGGTGCTAATGACCTTCAAAAAAATATTGTTAAAAACACCAAAAACATTCCTAATGAAGTCAAAACCAAGACCTATGATTTAGATGGTGTTGGAAGTGGTTACTACATTATAGCAAATGTTTTTGCAAATACCTCAAACGCAAACAGGTTTGTAAAGCAATTAAATGCTCAAGGATTAAACGCTGGCTATTTTGTAAACCCAGAAAACAACTACAAATATGTTTATCTTAAAAAACATAAAACTTGGAATAATGCTCTTGTTTCTTATTATGATAAATTAGATAGTGAGTATGATGATAAAATGTGGATAATGCGCGTTAAACCAAATCAAGTTGCTTAAATACACTTAAGAAAAAATAACTAAAAATCCGCTATATTCATCGGATTTTCTTGTTTACAATTGATTTTAGAAAAATAGGGGTTCCTAAATTAAAAAATATTTGTAGGTTTTTTCTTATATATTGTTGATTATAAGTATATAACACTTACAATGTAGTTTATAGAAACCATCTATAAACAAGGTTTCACAACACAAATTAACCCTGCTACAACATTAAATTTCATTCTTCACCAACAAGAGCAATATTTGTTATTGGGCTTCTTTATTTTAATAGGTTATTAATCAACTAAAAAGAAGTTTTAAATACTATAATGAACCTACAAATAGTGCTTAATACCTACATTAATAAGATAAGATTTTCTTTTTCAAAGAAAAATAGCTTTATTCTACGTTGTATACTTTTTCTTGCTATATCATTGGCAGCCACTGGTAATTCTATAGCTCAGGAATTTAACACATTCGAAGTTCGCTATGAAGAAAATCTACGCGGAGATTTAACATTCATTGGAAATAGTATTCTAAATAGAGATGGAGGTAGTAATTCTACTGATCCCAATGATCCCTATAATAACCTAAGCACTGATAATAGTGCTAATAGAGAAACTGGCGGTGGGTTTAATTTTAATGACATTAAAGATATGCAGTATATAGATGTAGATGGCGATGCTTCTACATTTAGTTCTAGTACTTCCACTCTTACATTTGAACAGTCAGATTGTAATATAATACGGTATGCAGCATTATACTGGGCTGCAACATACCCAAGTGCCAGTGCTAATGGTACTGATGGTGGTGGTAATAGTTTTTCAACATTTACTCAAAATAATGTTCCAATAGGCACTGGAAGACAAACAGATTTTAATCAAGTAAGATTTAAAGTACCAGGCGGAACTTATGTTGATATTACTGCAGATGAAGTTTTGTACGATGGTTTTACAAGTACTGACCCAACGATTACATCTAATAGCCCATATGCATGCTTCGCAGATGTAACTGATTTAGTAACTGCTTTAGCAAACCCTGAAGGAGAATACACTGTTGCTAACATAAGAGCAACAACAGGGATTTTATTTGGCCAAGGTGGTTCAACAGGAGGTTGGACACTAGTTATCGTATATGAAAATCCAACCCTTAGTGGTAAGTTTATAACAACTTTTGATGGTTTTGCTAGAGTAAATGGAACTAATACTGTAGATATTGATTACTCTGGTTTCTCTACTATTCCTGTGGGACCTGTAAAAGCTGATTTAGGAGCGGCTACACTAGAAGGAGATTTTAGAATAGACGGTGATGGTCTTAGTATTCAGGCTGCAAGTAATACAGGTTTTACTCCAATAGGCAATGCTGCCAATCCTACTGATAATTTCTTTAATAGTAATATAACTCTAGACGGTGCTGTTACAACTAGTAGAAATCCAGCAAGTCTAAATACACTGGGTTATGATACAGATATATTTCAATTAAACAATCCGGCAAATGCTGTAATTCCTAATGACGAAACTGCAGCTACATTTAGGTTTTCAACAGACGGAGATCAATACTATCCTTTCTTTAATTCTTTTAATATCGAAGTTATAGAACCCAATATAGTACTAGAAAAAAGAGTTGAGGATATTGCTGGAAATGATATAACAGGACTAGGTGTAAATTTAGGCCAAACCCTTGACTATGTCCTCTCTTTTCAAAATATTGGAAATGACAATGCCATAAACTATACCATTAGAGATATATTGCCAATAAACGTTACCCTAGATGAAGTAGAAACAAGCCTAAACTTACCTCCAGGTGTCACTTATACCTATAATCCTGCAATACGAGAAGTAGCATTTACTATACCAGATAATTTGGTTGAAGAAGACGATCCAGTTTCCAGAATTAGGATGCGTGTAAGGGTTGCCGAAAACTGTTTCGATTTTGTTGATGCATGTACAGATCAAATTCAAAATATAGCCTTTTCTACCTATTTTGGAGAAATAAATAACGCCCAAATAACAGATGATCCTAGTGTTAATGAATTTGATGCTTGTGGTTTTCCTACTGCTGGGGCTACTAATTTTTTATTAGATGATTTAGAAGCTTGCGATTTTTCAAGAACTGTTCTGTTATGTGGAGATAGTGTAGTGCTAGATGCAGGTAATAATTTTGATAGTTATGTTTGGTATGTAGATGAAAATGAAGATGGTCTAATTGATGCCGGTGACACTTTAATTGTTGGAGCTGATACAGATATGCTTGTGGTAACAGAAACAGGTGTTTATATTGTTGACAAAATAGTTGCAGATCCATGTAAAGGGTTTCAAGAAGTTATTACCGTAACACTTTTTGGAGAGACACAAACCAATCCAATAACAGCTTTAATAAATGATACTACAAACACCGTCGAAGGAGAAATTGTCATTTGCTCTAATGATGGTGAAGAATTACCAGAAATCTTTTTATGTGGGTTAAATGATACAGAATTAATTCAAATTAATATTCCTGATGCAGATAGTATAGAGTGGGAACAATTAGACGAGGCAAGTTGTGCTGCGGCAAATCCTGATTGTGCTAATAGAAACAATACTTGTACATGGAATGTTGTAGAAACTGGGAGCGATTTTATAGCCTCTGATGCTGGTCAATATCGTATTACCATTAACTATACTAATGGTTGTTTTTCAAGATTCTTTTTCAATATTTTTAAAAACCCTCTTAACCCACAATTTAATAGTAGTGATATCATTTGCGACACTCCTGGAAATATTACCGTAACTAATTTGCCTTTAGACTATGAATTTCAATTAGTTGACGCTACAAATGATAACATTTTAGTTCCTTACAGCGCAAATAATGGTCCTAGTTTTAGCATTGCAACAAATGGTGCTTACAGAGTAGAAATGCGTCAACAAGGCGTTAATGACGGGTGCGTTTTTATACTAGACAATATTGGTATACTAGATAGAGATTTTCAAGTCGAAGTCGAAACTAGAGACACAGATTGTAATGGATTGGGAGAAATACAGATTTCTATTCTTAATGTGGAAGTGCAATATTACTATGAGATATCTCAAGGAGGAACAACTGTTGATACTTTTGGACCTTCAAACGACAATAATTATACTTTTGAAAATCTTAATGATGGTGTTTATGACATTCTAGCAACCACAGATGATGGGTGTTCTTACACAGAACAGGTAACCATTAATGATGTTTCAGATATTGCAGTTAGTGCAATAACCACAAAAAATATCGATTGCGAAGATGGTATAATTACGGTAACAGGCTCAGGAGGCTTTCCAAATCCAGAATATGCCTACGCAATATGGAGTTATAATGGAACTGATCTTTATACAGATATATCAGAAATACCTGCCAGTGAATACCAATCTTTAAATGATTTTATATTTACAAACGGAGAAGAAGGAGATTATGAATTTGTTGTTATTGATGGTAATAATTGTCCTGCTTTTTCAAATATAGCCACCATAGTAGTTGCTCCTTCTGTTGAATATACAACCACAGTAACAGATGAAACTTGCTTTGGTGATGCTGATGGTCAGTTTTCTGTAAACATAACTAATAGTAATGGGTACTCCTTAGACTATACTTTAACCTTGCCTGATGCCTCAACCATATCAAACTCATCTGGTATTTTTACAGGCTTAGGGCAAGGAGACTATTCTGTAACAATAACACAAACGCAAGGTTCAATCTCTTGTGATTTTATTGAAACTTTTACCATTAGTGGTCCTATTGACAGCCCTACAGCAACTGTAGCTTTAACCCAAGAATATACCTGTTTGCAAAATGGAATTATAGAGGTCCAAAACGTATCAGGAGGAACAGCGCCTTATGAATATAGTATTGATGGTATTAATTTTGATGGTTCTACTGGAGCAGAAATTTTTAACAACTTAACAGACGGCACTTATACTATTTCAATTAGAGATTCTAATGGTTGTGTTTTTGTTGCTTCGGATATCATAATTGAGCCCCTAAACCCTCCAACAGATTTAACTTTTGCTTCTTCAGATATTACTTGTCCAGCATTAGTTTCAAATATTATTACAACTGTAGTAGATGGAAATGCTCCTTTCATATTTGAAATTATAGCTCCTTCTTCTGTTGCAGCAACTTCAATAACTGGAAATTCTGCAGATTTTGATGCGCTCTCACCTGACACATATACCTTTAGAGTAACTGATGCTAAAAATTGTGTTTACGAAGAAAGTTTTACTATTGCTCCAATAACTCCTATTACCGCAATAGGCCAATTAGTGAGTAATATTACTTGTTTTGATGATACTGATGGCGAAGCGCGTTTTACAGTATCTGGTTTTGCCACTTCATACGATTATACTATTACTGGGCCTTCTAACTTCTCTGGAACAAATGAAACAAATGGAGTAATAGATTTAACTGCTCTTGACGATGGCACATACACTATAAACGTTACAGATAATGACACTAATTGTACAGAAACTGCAACAGTAACAATAAATGGGCCTCCTGCTCCAATAACAATCACAATTGATGAAGTCCAACCTACGTGTATTGCCAATGGTAGTGCTTTGGTGACTGCATCAGGAGGTTGGGGATCCTTTTCATACACGCTTAACAACCCAGACGCAACCCTTGTTGCAACCAATACAACTGGTTCTTTTAGTGGCCTTGCTCAATTTGGCACCTACAATGGTACAGCAACAGATATTAATGGCTGTGTTGAACCTTTTTCTTTTAATTTAATTGAAGCTGTTGCTCCTGTTCTAACTATTACTCCTAATAGTATTTGTTATGATGATGCTATAGGGTTAACCTTAACTGCAACTGTTAGCTCTGGCGGTGACGGAAATTTTGAATTTAGTCTCAATAATGGTCCTTTTGATACTAATAATATTTTCTCAGGTCTTAGTTCTGGTACTTATAGAATTGATGTTAGAGATGGTAATAATTGTACCGGTTTTGAAACAATAACTATAAATCCAGAGCTTAGTGTTACGGCTACTGCTCCTAATATTACCGCTTGTGGTACTGATGCTGCTATAGATATCACTGCTGCTGGGGGAGATGGAAACTATGTCTATGCTGTTGTTGCAGATGGTGTAACTCCTAACCCTGGAGATTTTACAACAACAAATCCATTTACTGTTACTTCTGATGGTGACTATGACGTCTATGTAAGAGATAACTCAGGAAATAATCCTTTCTGTGAAGCTTCCTTTGATATCAATATTACTCAAGATGCACCAATTGCTATTACTCCAACAGTAACTGATATTAATTGTTTTGGGGATGCAACAGGAAGTATTTCTATTGCAGCAACTGGAGGTGAAGCTCCATATACTTACAATATAGATGGTGGTGCATTCCAAACAAGTCCAGATTTTCTTAATCTTGCTGCTGGAACATATGCAATTATAGTAAGAGATGCTAACAATTGTGAAGAAACTGCTTCGGTTACCGTAAATCAACTTAATCAAATCATTGCAGAAGCTGCACTAACACAAAACTATACCTGTATTCAAGATGGTGAAATAACTGTAGGTAGTATTATCCCTACCACAGGAGGTTCAGGAAATTATCAATACAGTATCAACGGAGGAGCATGGACTGCTTCAACTACTTTAGGACACGCCTTTGTTGGGTTAATTGATGGAACTTATACTATTAGCGTAAGAGATGCAAATAACATTGGTTGCGTTATTAACCTCCCTGATATAATTATAGCGCCATTACCAACAGAACCTACCCTTAGTGAGTCTGTAACTTATAACTGTGACGGATCTGGGAATATTACCGTTTTACCTAATGATCCAACTTATACCTATAACCTTGATGCTGGTACGCCTCAGGCAAGTAATGTTTTCTCTAATGTAGCTGTTGGAAATCATGTGGTAACCGTAGATTACGGAAGCAGCTGTACTATAGACATTAATGTTGTTGTAGAGCCTGGTAACGCTTTTGAAGCTAGTATTATAGCTTTTGAAAACCTAGATTGTACCGGAGACAATTCAAGCTCCATAACTATTGATGCTGACAACTTTGGCGCTGGCGGATTCGAATACAGTCTCGATAATTTTGCAACTGCAGCTCTTGGGGCTAGCACTACCTCACCAATTACTATAAACAGCCTAGCAGCAGGAAGCTACACCATAACCCTAAGAGATGTGGATAACCCTATTGCTGGATGTACCATAACGCTTAATCAAACTATTACAGAGCCAACTCTTGTGGTTGCTGATGCTAACATAACGACTCCTTTTACCTGTAATAATGGTGGCGCTACCATCACAGCAAGCGCTAGCGGTGGAACTCCAAGTTATCAATACCAATTGGAAAATGACTCAGGAACAGTCATTACAGCATACCAAACAAGTCCAGTTTTTAGTGGATTAACTGCTGGTAGCTACGTGATTAGAGCAAGAGACAATAATCTATGTGAAGATTCTATCGATACGCCTATTATAGTGGTGGCACCAGAACTTGTAACATTTGATGCGGTGCCAACTGCTTGTTATACTGGAAACAATAACGGCACTATTGAAGTTACAGTTACAAATGGAAATGGCGGATACCTATTTCAAATAAATGGAGGACCATGGCTAAACCCAATTGCTGTTGGATCACCTGATTTTATTTTTAATAACCTAAGTGCTGGAACATACAACATTAATGTTAGAGATCAATTTGGATGCGAAGGAGTGGCTTTACCAGTTACAATTAATCCACAACTAAATGCTTCTGCAAACCTCCAAACTAATTTAACCTGTATCGTAGATGCTACTATTGAAGTAACTGCTACTGGAGGTTCTGGAGTATATATTTATGAATGGGGAGCTTCAGCAACAGGACCTTGGAATAATACACAATTTACTGGAAATATTTTTACATCAAATTCAGATGGAACTTTTTACTTCAGAGTAACAGACAATACAACACCTACTGCTTGTATAGACATTGTAGGGCCAATTACCGTAAATCCGGTAGCAACTCCTGTCATAGCTACTGTTACACCAACCAATATATTATGTAATGGTGAAAATAATGGTAGCCTTGATGTTGATATAAATACTACTATAGGAAACCCTCCATATGTTATTGATGTGATAGAAATAAATGGCCCAACTAATTATGGAACCCAAACTACTGGGCTTCCTTCAGGAGATTATGAAGTTACAATTACTGATGATAATGGCTGTATTTCTCTCCCTTTTCCTGTTTCTATTACAGAACCCACTGTAATTGTTCCGAACATTACAAACACCAATCTTTCTTGTTCAGCGGGTGGAAACGTTTTAGGGACTATTACTGTGAATGCTTCAGGAGGAACGCCAACTTATATTTATGAAATAAATAATAACGATTTCTCTGTATCACAAAGTTATGATACTTCCCTAGGAACTAATAATCATACTTTTACAGGATTAGACTTTGGGGACTATGCTGTTACAGTAACTGATGACAACAATTGTCAAACCATATCCACAGTAACAATTACAACTGGGCCAGATGTATTGATAACTACTTCTGGTTCGGCGGGATGTTTGCCTGGAAGTGGAGAAATGCGTGTTGAAGCGCAAGCTTCAAATGGTACTCTAGGTTTAGGGAATTTCTTTTTTGCTATTCATCCTGCACCAGCTTTTAATATTGCTGATCCTGCATGGTTTCCTGAAGATCTGCCGCCTGCGCCTGCCAATTCTCACTTGTTTACAGGTTTAATACCAGGCGTAACATATACTTTTATAGTATATGATACAGATACAGGATGTGAATTTATACAAGAAGCCACGGTTCCAGTATCATCGATTTCAACATTGGCCTCTAGCATAAATTTAACAACAGATATTACCTGTACAGGGTTCTCTGATGGCACAGTTGAATTTACTATTTCAGGCTATGGTGGAACAGATGTTGGTTATGAATTATTCATCGCAACGACAAATGTAACTACTGGTATTACTGGTTCCATTTCTGGAGTTTCAGGCGGCCCAGAAACCGATATTATTAATGGCATTCCTCCTGGAGAATATTTTATTTTATTCACCGAAAACAGCCCGCCAAATGTTGGCTGTGTTACTGCCTCTGAGAACTTTACTATAGGGCAAGCTCCTGCGTTGCTAGAAGTAATAGCTAATTCCCCTACAAATGATAATTGTAATCCTAATGCTGGTGTAATTACCGCAACTGCACAATTTGGTGCTGCTCCTTATGAATTTCAATATTTATTAGATACAGACCCTGCGCCAACTGCTACTTCTCCAGGATGGGTATCTGCAACTACTGCTAATGTTGAATCAGGAAATTATATAGTCTATGTAAGAGATGTCAATGATTGTATACAATCTGATCCTGTAACAGTAGTATTAGATCCTTCTCCTGATTTCTCCTATACAATTATAGACGAGTGTGTTGTAGAGGGTTCTTTCCAAGTATTAATTACACTAGACAATCCATTAACAGCCTTATCACCTTTCCAAATTAGTATAAATGGTGGGGCACATCAAAATATCACCTTTGATGCTAGTAATCAATACCTCGTTTCAGGATTAAATTCTGGTTTAGGGCAAACTATTTCCGTAAGAGATTTAAATGGCTGTTCTGATTCTGAAACTTTAGACATCCAAACCCCTCTTGAATTTACAGCAATACAAACTGTTGCCTTAGATTGTGAGCCTGGCTCTCTGGCTAATGCTGAGATAGAAATTGAGGTCTTAACTGGTTCTGGAAACTATGAATATCTTATTGATGGCCCAGGGATAATAGGTCAAACAAGAACTGTGTTGCCTTCTAATCCATTTACTTGGACTGGTGCAAGCGCTGCTGGGCTATATGATGTAACTGTTTTTGACTTAGGCACAACACCGCCTAACTGTCAAGAAACAGTTCCTGTTAATGTTCCAGATGCTATACTGCCAGTTTTTACAGAAACCAATATAGATGTTACTTGTAATGGAGGTGCTGATGGGAGTATTACACTTATTCCAATAGATAATGGAATTAATCCACTAACCTTTACTTTAACGCCAATGCCAGCTGGTAGTGTTTTAAATGGAAATACTTTTGAAAATTTGCCGGCGGGAACATATAGTGTTCGTGCTATGGGGATAAACGATTGTTTTACTGATATTTTTGATATAGAGATTACTGAACCCGGCCCTATTGTGGTGCCAGCTCCAACAGTAGTAGAATTTGCTTGTATTGCTTCTGGGAATAATCCAAACAATGCTTCCATTACTATCGATGGGACTGCAATTGTTGGTGGTAGCAATACTTTTATTACCTACGAGTTTATCGAAGAAGATGATCCTAATACTGTTGCCGTAGAGCCTGCCGTTATAGTCCAATCTGGTAGCAATACTACTTTTATAGAAACTGACTTTGCTGGAGGCTCCTATACTATTAATGTCTATGATAGTAATAGCTGTATAGGAACTACAACAGCAATAATATTGCCTTTTGATGAATTACTTACTGCTACAGCTACATTTAATAACGACTTAAGTTGTAACCCTGGTAATGATGGCTCTATTACCGTAGTAGCAACATCTACCGCTAATGATACTACGCGTTTTGAATACAGTATCGATAACGGAGCTAACTATCAAGTTGCTGATACATTTACTGGATTGGCTGCTGGTAACTATACTATCCTTGTGAGACATATAGATACTGGTTGTATCATAAGTGCTACAGAAACAATTACAGAGCCAGATCTATTAGAATTAGATCTTATCAATGTTGTTAATATCATCTGTTTTGGAGATGCAAACGGTAGAGCTACACTTAACCTTAATGATGGCACTGGAACTACTTATACTAGTCCTATTGATTATACACTTTACCAAGATGTAAATAATACACCAACAAACCTTACTGACGATACTGTAACTACAGGTACTAATCCCGATGGAGATCTTACCATTCCTAATTTAGTTTCAGGCTCTTATTTCATTGAAGTCGCCGAAACTAATTTCCCTAACTGTACCTATGACCAAAACTTCAACATTGCTGGGCCGCCTGCCGCTATTACTGGAGACAGAACAATAACACCTATTAGTTGTAACCCTGGTAGTGATGGGATTATTGAAGTGATTAATGTAGCTGGTGGATGGGGTGATTACCAATATTATGTGAGTGTTACAGCTATTCCAGATGAATTTGATGCTGCTAATTATAGTGCTAATCCAAGGTTCGAAAACCTTGCCGCTGGCACATATGAAATATGGGTCATTGATATTAATGGATGTCCACAAAGATTAACAGATGCTGTCTTGGATATTCCAACTCCTATTATTGCAGATTTACAGATTAACGACTTTAACTGTATTAACCTTCAAGGAGAAATAGAAGTAGTGGGTATCCCTGCTACAAACCCTATCTCTGGCGGTCAAGGCAGTAACTATACCTTCCAATTAATAAGAAATGGAAGCAATATTGGCTCTGCTCAGAATACAACTGTGTTCTCTGGACTAGGTGCTGGTTCCTATGAAGTTTATATTGTAGACCAATTGGGTTGCGAGCTTACCGTTGGACCTGTTGTTCTAACTAATGCTATGTCTGCTACTGCAGAGGTAATCAAACCTATTGATTGTACCGTAGACCCTGGAGGGCAAATAACCATTAGTGTAACTGGGGGGTCTGCCAATCTTGATTACACGGTTACATTCCCTGACCTTACTACTACAGTATCGCAAAATAATGGTGTGTTTACTAACCTTACACAACCTGGCCTATATACTTTCCTTATTACTGACCTGGACACTGATACACCTTGTACTGTAACTGTTAATCAATCATTAGATGATAAGGTTGACCCAGTATTACTGGACGCTATTATAGAAGATGTTAGCTGCTTTGGTGAATCAGATGGTAGCATTACTGCTATTCTGGACCCTGCAACAGCAACAAATCCTATCTATTCTTACGAACTATATAGAACTTCTGATTTGGTAACCCCAATTAGAACAGCTCAAACTAGCCCATTGTTTGAAAACTTAGATGCAGATTCTTATCAGATACGTGTGATTTCTGAAAGGTCTTGTGAAGCTATTAAAATAGAGATAGTAAATCAACCAAATGAATTAACTGCTATAGTTACAGCTACTGATTATACTTGTGCTGCTGATAATACTGTAAATACCGCAATACTAACTATTGCTGCCAATGAAGGAACTGCTCCTTATTTATATAGTATTGATAATATTAATTTTCAAACAACAAATACATTTGAAATTATAGACAACAGTGCTATACAAACAATAGATGTACATGTTGTAGATGCAAATGGCTGCTCTTTTGCTACAGATATTACTATTAACCCATTAAATACATTTACAGCAGCTGTGGCTCAGAATATTGCTATTAGCTGTGCAAATCCAGAAGAATTGGCAATTACAGTAACTGAGACTGGTGCTCCTGGTGATAGCTATACTTTTGAATTATTGCCAGTTCCTAATACAAATGGAACCCTAATTTCTAACACCAACACAAGTGCTGTATTTAATTTAACCCAAGTAGGTAGTTACACTTTCCGTGTAACAAATACTACCACTGGTTGTTATGTGGATACCGCGCCTTATAATATTGCGCCTTTTGATACTATTGATGTTATTGCAACGGCAACAGCGCCTGTATCCTGTTTTGGAACAGCAACTGGTGAGCTAGAATTAAATATTATTGGATATTCTGGTAATTATAACTATCAAATTTTTGACAGTGCAAATAATCCTATTGGAGGTATTATTAGCACAGATACTAGTGTTAACCCAAGAACAATTCCTAATATATCTGGTGGAAATTATTATGTTAGAGTAACAGAAACTGATTTGCCTTTATGCCAAGAAAATTCTAATACAGTTACTATTGTTTCTCCTGCAACTCCACTTGCAACCGCTATTTCTACAGTAGCTCCTGTAACTTGTACAAATGACCAAGGAGAAATTTTTGTTATCCCTAGTGGTGGATTTGCTCCTTATGATATTGTGTTAACCAATACTACAACTGGTCAGGTGTACAATGCTACGGATGTAAACACTCAATTGTTCTCTGGTCTTTCTGCAGGAAGCTTTACTGTTGATGTTTCAGATAGCTCGGTTGTCCCTTGTATTGTTAGTGATACTGAAACACTCGCTCCTGCAATACCTATTACAGCAGATATTACAGCAACCCCTACAACCTTATTATGTTTTGGGGATACAAATGCAACTGTTACTGCTATTAATGTTATAAATGGTGAAGGAGTATATCTATATCAACTAAATCAATATGATGTTTCTGGAACTACTATTGCATTTACAAGTGGCGCACAAAGCAGTCCTGTATTTGATAATCTTGGTGCGGGTATTTATAGCATAACTGTTTCTGATGGTTGGAATTGTGGTTTGGAAACTGTTCAAGTGACTATTTCTGAACCAACAGATGTAATGGCTTCCTTAATACAACTAACTCCTTTAACCTGCACCAATGATGCATCCATAGAATTAACAGCTATTGGCGGCACTGCTCCATATGAGTTTAGCATAGACGGAAATACCTATTCTGCTATGTCTGGAGGAGATTCTCATATCTTTAATGTTGCAGATGGTGTTTATCAATATTATGTGCGAGATTCTTTTGGTTGTGAGGCTATGATTTCTAATCAAGTTAGTGTTGATCCTGTTCCACCATTAACCATTACAATAGATGATAACGCCGCCTTTATCAACTGTACAGGAGAGGCTTCAGCAACAATAATTGCAAATGTAACAGGTGGACTAGGCGACTATAGCTATGAATTATATACAGATATGGGTCTCACCAATTTAATTGCTGGTCCACAAACAAATGATACTTTTAGCGATTTAGCTGCAGGCAGCTATTATGTTAGAGTTACAAGTGAAGATTGCGAGGAAATTAGTGGTGAAACTTTAATTGTTGACCCAACTCCTCTGCAAATAGATAGAGAAGAATCTACAAATGTTACTTGCCCAGGTCTTAATGATGGAACAATTAATGTCGAGGTTTCTGGAGGTTCAGGAGAAATACAATATGCGATTACACCTAACCTTAATCAATTTGATACCGTAAACACATTTGATGGTTTAGCTCCCGGTGTTTATGATGTGATTGCACAAGATATGAATGGGTGTTTTATTCCATTCCAATTTACAATTGTAGAACCTATGCCTATTGTTATAGATACCGTAGCTATTACTAATGAAATCTGTGAAGGTGATGAAAACGGCTCCGTAGAGATTGCCATTTCTGGGGGAACGGCACCTTATAGTGCTGCTTTTAATTCTAACCTTGATGCAGATTTTGTTACAGACCAGACCTTTTTTACTGATTTAGCTGCTGGAGCTTATGTTATTTTTGTTAGAGACGCTCTCGGTTGTGAAGAAAATATAACGGTAGAAGTTGACCCTGGAGTTAATTTAAATGCATCTGTGACCCCTGTTTATGAATGTTCTGGCATTATTCCTGACAATTTCATTGATATTACCTTAGAGGATGAAACTATTGCAAATGATGTGCTTTACGCAATTGATTCCACCGACCCTTCTGTAATGAGTATAAGTCCAGATTTCACAAACTTATCTCCTGGCGCGCATTTTTTAGCAATTGCACATGTAAATGGTTGTATTAATACTATTGAGTTCGAAATTGATGCTTTTGAACCTTTAACATTAACAGCAGATGTAATTAATGTAAATGAAATTACAGCAATCGCTACAGGTGGTGTTGAGGACTACACCTTTTACTTTGATGGAATAAACAACGGTAGCGACAATACATATATGATAAATAGAACGGATACCTATACCGTTCGAGTAGTTGATCAAAATGGATGTGAACTTTCTGTAGAAGTTTTTGCAGAATTTATTGACATAGAAATACCCGATTTCTTTACTCCTGACGGGGATGGTGATAGAGATTTTTGGGCTCCAGAAAATTCAGAAGGATTTCCTAACATACTAACTATCATTTTTGATCGTTATGGTAGAGAGCTCTATAGAATGGAATTAAATGATGCTCCATGGAATGGTGTGTATCAAAGTCGTAACCTACCATCTGGCGACTATTGGTATATCATTAAGCTAAGGGGCGAAAATGATCCTCGAGAAATTGTTGGACATTTTACTTTGTATAGATAATGACATTTTAACATTTTAGCCATGAAAAAGACCCAAATCTTATTCAGTTTTTTACTTTTTGTATTTAGTAGTAAGGCTCAAGAGCTTACTATACCTCAATTATCTCAATATATCGGAGATAATCCTTTTCTTTTATCCCCAACCTACGCAGGTGTTGGAGACCACATTAAAGTTAGGCTTAACGGTCTTACGCAATGGGTTGGCATAGAAGACGCACCAGACACGCAAACCTTAGCTGCAGATGCAAGAATAGGAGACCGTTCGGGCCTAGGTATATTGATGTTTAACGATAGCAATGGTAACACAAGGCAGCGTGGAGCAAGAGTTTCTTTTGCACATCACTTAACTTTAGACCGTTATGATGATGAATTTCTTTCATTTGGTTTGTCTTATAACTTTAATCAATTTAGAATTGATGTAGAAAATTTTATGAGCGAAAACGGCCAATTACCCACAGATGATAGGTCTACAACAAACCATAATTTTGATCTTGGTGTTCTTTATCGTTTAGATAAATTTTTTCTTAGTTTAAACGCTTCTAATATTCTTCCAAAAGACCTAGAAGCTTTTAATCCAACCTTTGAGCCTAATACATTGCGTAATTATTATGCATATGTTGGTTATAGCTTTTCTAAGAATAAAAACAGCAAAATAGAGGTAGAGCCTTCTGTGTTTTTTCAACTATTTGAAAGTGATGGTCGTTCTGTTACTGATTTAAATACTAAGGTCCGTTTTTATAACCATGAAGATTATTATTATTTAGGGCTTACGTACCGTTTTTTAAATGATCAAGTAGGAACTCCTCTTTATATAGCTCCAATTGCTGGATTTAATAAAAACAACTTTTATGTTGGATATTCTTATCAAGTGATTACTAATGAAATTATTGGTTTTAGCTCTGGAACCCATGTATTAACTGTAGGTTTCGATTTATTCCAAGGAATTAGTAACTGTCGTTGTACGTATTAAGATAATATTCGTTTAAATTTGCCCTACTGTTTTGCAATGGGTAAAATTAAATTAAACAATATTAGGGTTTACGCCCAACACGGCTGCTTAAAGGAAGAAAGCGTAATTGGTAGTGATTATAGGGTTGATTTAAAGGTAAAAACAGACCTTTCTAGGCCCTCCTCGACTGATAACTTATCGGACACTGTAGATTATGTCCATTTAAATGCTATTGTTAAAGAAGAAATGGCTATAAAATCTAAGCTTCTTGAACATGTGGCAAAGCGGATTCTCAATCGTATTTTTTCTGAAATAAATAGTATATCAAAAGCAACTATAACGGTTTCTAAAATTAATCCACCTATAAGTGGTGATGTAGAAAGTGTTTCTGTGGTGCTTTCTGCATATAATACATAATATACTGTTTTGGAAACCAAAATTAGTGTGGTACATTTGCACTTTGTATGGCATCGTGGCCGAGTGGCTAGGCACAGCTCTGCAAAAGCTTGTACAGCGGTTCGAATCCGCTCGATGCCTCCAAAAAACCCAGCTAATATGCTGGGTTTTCTATTTTTTAGCACCTTTTATTACACTAGATTATCCTTTGGTAAAAACCCAGAAATAATCAATACCAATCCAGAAATCATTAAAATAATACCCAAGCCTTTTTTCATAAGTGCTATTCGTTTGGGTGTTAATTTTCTTTTAAGTTGTTTGGCAAGAAGAATCTTAACAATATCAACCAAAAAATATGTGATAATCATTGTTAAAAAAAAAGTAAATATCCTATTCTCGTCGTTGTTTAAGTTTGGCCCTACTACAACTAAAATTCCTAACCAAAAACCGAGCACTCCAACATTTATAAAATTAAGTAAAAAGCCTTTTACAACTAAAGCCACATAAGAGCCTTTTATCTTTTTTTGTTGGGCTTCCTTTTTTGCTTTTTTTAGAAATACTACCATGCCATAAATAAATAAAACACTGCCCCCAAAAACATATAGACCCTTTTGGTTACTTAAGTTTTCTATAAGTTGAAAACTACTAAAATATGCAATAAGGATAAAAACTGTGTCTGCAATAACTACTCCTATGTCTAAACTTATTGCAGCCCTAAAACCTTTAGTGGCTCCTGTTTCTAATAAAACAAAGAATACGGGGCCGACCATAAAACTCAATAAAAGCCCTAAAGGAATAGCCGCCTGTATATCTTCAATCATATTAATTTATTCTTTCTATAATACCCCCAAAAACCTTTTTTTCATCCATCTTTTTGGGGTCTCCATATACTTTAATATTGCCCCCAGCTTTTACATTGGCTTTTACATATTCTGTGGCATAAATTTCTGCTTCTCCTCCTGCGCTTACAGTTATGGTAGTAAACTCTGTTTTAAATGTTTTTCCATCATAAGAACCCCCTGTATTGATTTTTACGTCTTGGTTTTTAGAGAAGCCTGTTACATTAATATTACCGCCAGTTACTGATTTTACGAGCAATTGTTCTGTTTGGCAATTTAAATTTACTTCACCACCTTCTTGTGCTTTTAATTCTAAAATGTCTTGAATAAAAACATCTTCTGAGCTTATTAAAGCATCTTCATTAGCATCTATAACTAAAAGTTCTTCTGTATGGTATAACTCTACGAAGGTTCTAAATCCGCTAAAAATCTTATCTATTTTCATTCTTATTTTTAGAGCGCCATCTTTATTAACTATGGCAACTTTATTAATGTTTTCTCCAGAAATAAGAGCTTTGTTTTCATCTGCTTTGATAAGTGTAATAGAAATCCCGTCAAAAGCTTTTATTTCTGTAAAAGACCCAAGGTCTTGTTTTCTTATTTGTTCTTGTCCATATATAATTGCACAAGAAAACAGAAAAGTGACGATAGTCGTGTCAACCTCTGGCGACACTGGCAGCGCAGTCGCAGATGGCGTTGCGGGGCAAGAAAATATAGATGTCGTACTACTCTACCCAAAAGGCATGGTTAGTGAAGTTCAAGAACGCCAGTTAATCGTTAAGCGACCTGGTGTGCGTTCTTTAGCAGTTGTAGGCAACTTTGATGAATGTCAGAGTATGGTAAAATCTGCCTTTGTAGACCCTGAGCT
>CAZLUS010000004.1:0-5202 GCA_964562775.1 uncultured Flavobacteriaceae bacterium
GTGTATTGTACTATGAATTGCGTTCAAGGGTATGATTGAAATAATAACAAGCTATAAGAAGAAATAAAATGTGAAAGATGCTATTGTTTTGCAAGCCATAGACCTAGCACTACTGCTAGAACACCAATAGTAATACTTGCAATAAGATAAATAGCAAATTGTAGAAAATCGCCAGACTTTAGTAGGGAGTGCTTTTCAAAAGCAAAAGTAGAAAAGGTTGTAAAGCCTCCGCAGAATCCAGTTGCTAAAAGAAGCGAGTAGTTTTCTGATAAAAAGTTACTTTTTGCAGAAAAACCAAGAATAATTCCTATTAACAAACACCCAATACTATTAACTAGAAAAGTACCTAGAAAAAAATGTTGAAATGTTGGATTAAGAGTTTTAGATACTATAAAACGTAGCGCACTGCCAATACCACCACCAATAAATACAAGTAAAAGCTGTTTCATCATACTGTTATTGTATTAATGAACTAATTTAAATCTAAGTTGCATATGTGTTTGCTTACAAGAGGCATATAGTGTGCATTTAATTTATAAATGTACAAACTATACTGCTTTCTTATATATTACTTTTGACTCTTGTTTAAGGTATAATTTAGGAATACTAGGGCTTTGATTGTTTTTAGAAGTTTTTTTAGCACTCTGCGAAGCCCCTTTTAAGCTAAAAAATAATAGCAAGGCGTTAACAAATAGTAACATTAAAAAGATGCTAAAAAAGTTAATCATAGATAAAGTGTAAGCTTTTCACGACAAAAGTACATATTTTGCTATTATCTACGTAAAAAAGACAAATAAAGTTGTGAAAGACTTGTTTTTTGTTGTGTACAGAATAATCTTGTTAATTTTTTAATGAAAATTTAATCAAGACCAGTAGTGATAAGAAAATTGTAATTGCTATTGCAACCCAAATAACACCTTTATAATTTTTTAAATGTACTTTTTTATCCTTCTTATAGGATAAAACGATAATTAATAAAAATGTTATGGCAAAAAGTACTGCAAAAATCAATTGCCCTGTAGTGAACATAAAACGTTTATTTTAGCGCAAATTTAATTAAGTAATGAAAGATAAAATAGCTGCAGTAGAAAAATTTCATAACGCTTTTGGTTTGGGTGTTAAACAAGAACCGAAAGCAGATATAGGAGCTTCTAAGAATTTACTACGTTTTAATTTAATGGACGAAGAGAATAAAGAATATTTAGAAGCTGCTCAAAACAATGACATGGTTGAGGTTGCAGATGCTTTGGGGGATATGCTTTATATACTTTGCGGAACTATATTAGAACACGGAATGCAATATAAAATTGAAGAAGTTTTTGAAGAAATTCAGCGTAGTAATATGAGTAAGTTAGGCGCAGACGGCAAACCAATTTACAGAGAAGATGGTAAGGTGTTAAAGGGACCTAATTATTTTAAGCCAGATATAGAAAGTATTTTAAATAAGTAAGCTAGTCACTTTTAGTTTACTTTATAGCGCCATCCAAATTTGTCTTCGGCTCTGTTGTACTGTATATCTGTGATTCTTTTTTTCAAATGAGAAGCGTAACTCTTGTCAATTTTGGTTAACTCGTATTCGTTATTTTGGTAACCAAAGCCAGAAATTGGTGATATTACAGCTGCAGTTCCTGCTCCAAACATTTCTTTTAGAGAGCCATTTTTAGCAGCATCAATTACTTCGGTGACACTAATTTTTCGCACTTCGGTTTTAATACCTTCGTCTTCAGCAATTTCTATAATGCTCTTACGTGTAATACCATCTAATATTCTATCATTAGTTGGTCCAGTGATAAGCGTGTCATTTATTCTAACAAACACATTCATTGCTCCAGCTTCTTCAATATATTCATGGGTATTGTCATCTGTCCAAATAACTTGTTGGTAGCCCTTTTCTATAGCAAGTTGTGTTGGGTAAAATTGCCCAGCATAATTACCTCCTGCTTTTGCAAAGCCTACACCTCCATTTGCAGAACGCGCATATTTTTCTTCAATTAAAACTTTTACCTCTCCAGCAAAGTATGCACCAGAGGGAGCAGTTGCAATAATAAATTTATATTCATCTGCAGGCGAGGCATGAAAACCTTTACCTGTAGCAAACATAAAAGGTCTTATGTAAAGTGAACTTCCTGCTTTTTTGGGTATCCAATCTTGGTCTGTTTTTAAAAGGGCAGTAAGTCCTTCCATAAAATATTGCTCTGGTAATTCTGGAATTGCCATTCGTTTTGCAGAAATGTTCAAACGTTTTTGATTATCTAAAGGTCTAAATAGCCATATTGTTTCATTGTCATCTTTATAGGCTTTCATGCCTTCGAAAACGGATTGCCCGTAATGAAAAATCTTTGACGACGGATCTAGTTTAATAGGCTCGTAAGGAACAATTTTAGGGAGTTCCCAAGCTCCATTCTTATAATTACATTCTAGCATATGATCAGAAAAGACTTTTCCAAAAGGAAGATTTTCAAAATCAACTTCATTAATCTTTGATGATTTTACTTTTTGTATACTAATTTTATCCATACCTAAAAGAAATTATAAAAGTTAAAATTAGCTATTTATAGTAAGTTTTAAGACTTTTCTTAGTTTTAAATTTGTTGTTTTGTTAATGTGAAACTAATTTTTAAGAACTATGGAGTTATTTAACATTTTAGTTGCCATTTTAAAGATGATTTTTTCTACTAAAAACACTTTTTGTGAAGTTCAAGTTCCTAAAGTATCTATGAATCTTAAAAATTTGTTTTGAAACGTAAAATTATTACTACAGCAGACGGTTCAAAAACAATACAAATAGAAGATTGGAACGAGCAATATCATTCTATTCATGGAGCAGTACAAGAAGCATATCATGTTTTTATAAAACATGGACTTTCTGCATTTAAAAATGAAAGTTTGTCATTGCTAGAGATAGGTTTTGGCACAGGATTAAATGCACTAATTACTCTTGATGAAGCAGAAAAACATCAATTAAAAATAAGATATGAAGGCGTGGAGGCTTATCCAGTGAGTTTAGAAGAAGTTACTGCCTTAAATTATATTGAGACTTTAGGTTTTAATAAGCATGAAACATCTTTTATAAATATGCATACCTGTAATTGGGGTGAACTAGTACAGCTTACACCTAACTTTAGCATCTTTAAAAGCAAATTAGATTTTCAAGAAATAAGCCATCAAAATTTGTTTGACCTAATTTATTTTGATGCTTTTGGCTATAGAGTTCAACCAGAACTATGGTCCAGAGCTATTTTTAAAAAAATGTATAGAGCCTTAAAAGATGGAGGGATTTTAGTCACGTATTCTGCAAAGGGAAGTGTTCGCAGGGCAATGCAAGAGGTAGGTTTTACTATAGAACGTTTATCTGGTCCACCAGGTAAAAGAGAGATGCTTAGGGCTACAAAATAAGTTGTATTATAACTTTATGTTAAGTCTAAAAGAATACTGTTAAACCTTTTTTAATAGGTATTTATCGGGCTTTTAAAGCTATACATTTGACAAAAATAATTTAGGATGAAGGTATTAATTACAGGCGCTACAGGTTTAATTGGACAAGCGATTGTAAAAGAATTGCATAAGAAAGGCAGTACTGTTAATTATCTAACTACATCTAAAAATAAAATAGTCGAAAAAGATAATTATAAGGGGTACTACTGGAATCCATCCACTGGAGAGATTGACACTAACTGTTTTAAAGATGTTACGAGTATCATAAATTTAGCGGGAGCAAGTATTGCTAAAAAATGGACACCTTCTTATAAAGCTACTATATTAAATAGTAGAGTAGAAAGCTTGCAAACCTTAAAAAAAGGATTGGAAATCTACGAAACCGATGCCATTACATCGTTTGTATCTGCATCTGCAATTGGTATTTATCCAAATTCTAAATCTGTATTTTATACAGAAGAAGAGTCTAAAGTAGATAGTAGTTTTCTTGGTAGCGTTGTAGACGCTTGGGAAAAAGAAATAAATTCTTTTAATGCATTCGGTTTTAATCTGGCTACCATAAGGATAGGCATAGTATTATCTAATGATGGTGGAGCCTTGTCACAAATGGCTAAACCAATTCGTAATTATATAGGTGCTGTTTTTGGCTCTGGTGAGCAATGGCAGTCGTGGATTCACATAAAGGATATGGCAAAAATGTTTGTATTTGCAAGCACTCATAAACTCAAAGGAACTTTTAATGGTGTTGCCCCAAACCCCGTTAACAATACCAAGCTAACAAAAGAAATAGCTAAAGTTCTAGAAAGGCCTATTTTTTTGCCAAATATACCCGAGTTTGTAATGAAAGCTGTATTAGGTGAAATGGCTTATTTGCTTTTTGCAAGCCAAAGAGTAAGTAGTAAAAAGATAGAGACAGAAGGCTTTAAATATAACTACAATACTATTTGTAGGGCTTTAGAAGAAATTTACGCTAAACCAAAACCAAAAAGTGAAAGTTATTCTTATACTAAAGAAGATGTTTAGTATAAATATGAAATGCTAAAAAGTACTGAAATTCGTCTTTTGGCGGATTTTTTTATAAATAGCGATGACATTTTGACATTTTGATCTAAATGGCAGTACTTTTGCCATCTTTAAATAGATAAAAATTCAAATACGCATGAGTAAGAAAAGTAAAGTTCAAGAAAAAGACGAAGCATTGGAAAAAGACCAATCCGTTAATGAAACTGAACTTAACGAAGAAGTAGAAAACGAACAAGAAGAATTATCTGAAGAAGAGCAATTACGTGAAGATTTAGCCAAAGAAAAAGACAAATTTTTACGCCTTTTCGCAGAATTTGAAAATTTCAAAAAGCGAACATCAAAAGAACGCATGGATTTGTTTAAAACTGCTGGTCAAGATGTTATAGTTTCTTTACTTCCTGTTATGGATGATTTTGATAGAGCGCTTAAAGAAATTTCTAAAGCAGAAGATAAAGAATTGTTTAAGGGGGTAGAATTAATAAGTAATAAGTTTAGAGAAGCCCTTAAAAATAAAGGTTTAGAAGAAGTTGAAGCTAAGCAAGGAGATGTTTTTGATGCAGAAATTCATGATGCTGTAACGCAAATTCCAGCTCCACAAAAGAAGCTAAAAGGTAAGATTATAGATGTTATTGAGAAAGGATTTAAACTTGGCGATAGAATTATAAGACACCCTAAAGTTGTAGTGGGTAATTAATACCATTTTATGAAGGAAGATTTTTACGACATTTTAGGAGTATCTAAAGG
>CAZLUS010000004.1:5302-27919 GCA_964562775.1 uncultured Flavobacteriaceae bacterium
GGCCAAAGACGCGTAAAGGGTAGTAATCTAAGAATACGCGTTAAACTTACACTAGAGGAAATTGTAAATGGCGTTGAAAAGAAGATAAAAGTTCGTAGAAAAGTACAAGCAGATGGCGTTACGTATAAAACATGTGCTACTTGTAATGGTAATGGTCAAGTAACAAAAATAACCAATACAATATTAGGGCGAATGCAAACAGCAGCTACCTGTAATACTTGTGGTGGTGCTGGACAAATGATAGACAAGCGACCTAGTGATGCAGATGCTCAAGGTCTAAAAGTTGTAGAAGAAACGGTTTCTATTAAAATCCCTTCGGGAGTAGAAGAAGGCATGCAACTTAAAGTCTCAAGCAAGGGTAATGAAGCACCAGGTAATGGTATACCAGGAGATTTATTAGTTGCTATAGAAACAGAAGAACATGCCACTTTAAAAAGAGAAGGAGATAATTTACATTACGATTTATACATTAGTTTCTCCGAAGCCGTATTAGGCGGTTCTAAAGAAATAGATGCCATTGGTGGTAAGGTGCGTATTAAATTAGAACCGGGTATACAATCTGGTAAAATACTACGATTACGCGGTAAAGGTGTCTCTAGTATTAATGGTTATGGTGCTGGAGATTTATTGGTTCATGTAAATGTATGGACACCTAAAGAATTAAACAGAGAACAAAAAGAGTTTTTTGAGAAGATGCAAACCGATGATAATTTTGCACCTAAACCCGAAAAGTCTGATAAATCATTCTTTGAAAAAGTAAAAGATATGTTTTCTTAAAAAAATAAAATTTTATAATTAAATAAAAAACGTATATTTGGAATTGATACTGTTATGCAGTATCAATTTTCTTTTTCATAGCAATTTTTTTCCCATCCTTGGATTTATTTTAAGGGTGGGTTTTTCTTTTACGCACAATCTGTTCTTGATAGCATGTTTTAACCAAGATTGCTAAAACCTTTTCTATATCTTTATCTTTGATAAAAAAAGTTTAATGAGTCACATACTTGTTGCAGAAGGAGTTTCTAAAAGTTATGGAAACCATGTAGCGTTAAGTAATATTTCACTAGAAATCCCTAAAAACTGTATTTATGGTTTGTTAGGCCCTAATGGAGCAGGTAAAACGACTTTAATTCGCATAATAAATCAAATCTCTTACCCAGATAAAGGAAAGGTTTTTTTTGATGGAGAACTTCTAGCTCCTCATCATATAGCTGTTATTGGTTATTTGCCAGAAGAACGCGGCTTGTATAAGAGCATGAAAGTAGGTGAGCAAGTACTCTATTTGGCACAGTTAAAAGGGCTCTCTAAAATAGAAGCTAAGAAACGCTTAAAATATTGGTTTGACCGTTTTGAAATTGGAGACTGGTGGAACAAAAAAGTACAAGAACTCTCTAAAGGGATGGCTCAGAAAATACAGTTTATTGTAACTGTTTTACATGAACCTAAATTGCTAATTTTTGATGAACCTTTTAGTGGTTTTGACCCTATTAATGCTAATAAGATTAAAGAAGAGATATTAGCACTAAAAGAAAAAGGAACCTCCATTATATTTTCTACACATAGAATGGAATCTGTTGAAGAATTGTGTGAGTATATTACTTTAATACACAAATCTGAAAAACTGTTAGATGGTAAATTATCAAACATTAAAAAGGCTTATAAAAACAATGTTTTTAATATAGGATTGCATATAACCAATACTGCTGATTCTATAATAGAACATTTAAATGGGGATTTTCAAATTACCCAGTCAGATTATAATAGTGAAGAAAAGCAGTTTAATTTTAAAGTTCAATTGCCTTCTCAAGATACTTCAGAACTCATAAAAAGAATTTCAACTTTAGGTACTATCAATCATTTTAATGAAACCATACCTTCTGCAAATGATATCTTTATAGAAACCGTAAAATCTAAAATGGCATGAGCAAACTTAAGCTAATCATAAAGCGAGAGTATCTTGCTAAGGTGCGCAATAAGTCGTTTATTATAATGACATTTTTGAGTCCTATTCTAATGGTTGGAATGGTTGTTTTAATTGCATTTTTAACCAAGATAAACGATGGTGATAAAAGGATAATAGCAGTATATAATGAAAGTGATTATCTTTCTAACGAGTTTAAACCAACAGAAACTATTTCTTTTGTAAAGTATAGGTCTTTAAATAAAGAACAGGCTATGGATTCTACTATAGCGATGGGTTATTACGGATTATTACACATACCTAAAGAAGCTGACTTAGAAGAAACCTTAGCGAATACTTTTTTATATACTAAAGAAAATCCGGTAAGTTCTGTAGTAGAGCGTTTAGAAAGGGTTTTTGAAAATCGTTTGCGCCAAGATAAGCTTCAAAAAATTGGTGTAAGTTCAAAAGAATTTTCTAAAATTGAGCAAGCTTTTGATTTAAAAACAGCTACATACAAAGGTGAAGAAAATGTAAAAGGACTAAATATGATGAAAGCATTTGTGGGCGGTGCTTTTGGTTATCTGATAATGATGTTTATCATCATTTATGGAGGCTTTGTTATGCGAAGTGTAATTGAGGAAAAAACGAGCAGAATAATTGAAGTTATCATTTCTTCTGTAAAACCTTTTCAGCTTATGCTAGGTAAAATTATAGGGACTTCTTTAGCTGGGCTTACCCAATTTGCAATTTGGATTTTTTCTGCATCACTACTTTTAATTGTTGCCTTATTAGTGTTAGATATAGACTTAGGCGTTATGGCATCAAACCCTGCATTAACATCAAATCCAATGATAGGGATGCCAACTCCTCAAGAAAGCGAAGTGGAGTTTTGGGCTAAAGAATTTTTTAACCTTCCACTACTTTTACTATTAGTTTCCTTTGCAATATATTTTATATTAGGCTATCTAATTTATAGCTCTATTTATGCTGCTATTGGAGCGGCAGTAGATAATGAGACAGATACGCAGCAATTTATATTTCCTATAATTTTGCCTTTAATGTTAGCTATTTATGTAGGTTTCTTTTCTGTGTTTAATAACCCACATGGGCCAATAGCTGTTGGGTTTTCGTTATTTCCACTTACATCTCCAATAGTTATGTTAATGCGGCTTCCTGGGGGAGTTGGTGATGGTGGCGTACCTTTATGGCAATTAATTACAAGTATTATATTATTAATACTAACGTTTTTAGCAATAGTTTGGTTAGCTGCTAAAATATATAGAGTAGGTATTTTAATGTATGGAAAAAAACCTACGTATCGAGAATTATTAAAATGGTTAAAATACTAGCTTATGCTTCAAAATGAAGAAAATGGTATAACGGAAATCATAAAGGAAGATATATGGGGTTCTATTAAAGAATTTCTTCGATTAGGCTTCCACTATAATGTGGGCGAAAATTCAATTCATATAACTGTAGGTCTTATACTGCTATTAGTATTAGCAATTATTATGACCGCTTTCGTACTTAAATGGCTTTATAAGTTGTTTACAAGAAAAATGGAAGCAGACGATAAGCTTAAGTTTATCAGCATTTTTAAATTTATTAAATATGTAGCCTACCTAGTTGTTATTTTGTTGACTATGAGTGCCGCGGGGATTAATGTCACCGTTATTTTAACCGCGTCTGCAGCTTTGTTTGTAGGTCTAGGTCTTGCGCTTCAAGAATTGTTTCAAGACATTATAGGCGGAATATTTATAATAGTAGATAAATCTTTACGAGTAGGGGATATTGTTGAGGTAAATGGTAAAGTAGGTAAAGTCTTTGAAATTACACTACGAACTACAAGAGCTATTACTAGAGACGATAAAGTTATTATAATACCTAATCATCATTTTATAAGTGATATTGTCTATAATTATACTCAAAACCACAAAAGTACTAGAGAGAAAGTGTCTGTCGGTGTTGCTTATGGTAGCGATGTTGAATTGGTAAAGCGTTTGCTAAATGAAGTGGTTAATGAACAAAAAGAGGTTTTAAAAAACCCTAAGCCATTTGTGCTGTTTGAAGAATTTGGTGACTCTGCTTTACTTTTTTCAATTAATTTCTTTATCACAGATAGTTTTAGTGACCCAAAAATAAAAAGCGAAGTTAGGTACAAGATAGATGCTAAGTTTAGGGCAAATAACATTAGTATTCCATTTCCGCAACGCGATATTCATATTATACAGCCAAAATCGAAAAATTAATAATGAATAAAATTCATGATATTAAATTATGTCTCTTATTTATCTTAATAAGTGGTTTCATTTACGCCCAAAGCACAGATTTATTACGGTTAGAATCTATATTTATTCCTGAAAATGGCAATGGAGTAGAAACCACTAGATATCGCTTTTTAATTAATGTTCCTATTAAGTTAAAAAATGAAAATTTTATTGTGACGGGGGCAGAATTCAATAGATTCGATTTTGAAACAGATAATCGTTTTTCATTCGATACAGCTGATTTAGATAGATTTTATGTTTTAGATTTAAATCTCGGTTATATTGCCAAATGGAATGAAAAATGGCGATTAATAACTTTATTAACCCCACGTTTAGCTTCTAATTTCACTGAAGGAGGTATTGTGTCTGGCGATTATAGAATAAATGCAGCAGCAGCTTTTTTAAAAGAAGTTAAAGATGTTGATAAGCCCTACAGATTAGTATTAGGCCTATCTTTTAATAGTAATGCAGGGCTTCCTTTTCCTTTACCAATAATAAACTATTACAAAAGGTTTCATCCAAAATGGTCTTATACATTAGGTATACCTAGAATGGATTTTAGATATCATATTTCTAAAAAACATACCTTGCAATCGGTATTTTTATTAGATGGGTATTTTGCTCATATTCAAGATGATATTAATTTTAGTAATGGTAATTTAGGCGATGCTATTTCATTTTCTGCTTTATTGGTTGGTATAGAATATCAATTTAATATCAATAAATACGCTTCATTTTATGGTTTGGTTGGTCATTCATTATTACATAATAGTGTTTTACGAGATGATAGAAGAAATGAAGTTTTTACATTTAATAATGAAGGAAATACTTACATTAGAGCTGGGTTTAAAATTGGAATTTTTTAAATAAAAAAGAATGTCAAAAATATTGGTAATTGAAGATGAAGCGGCTATACGAAGAGTCTTAGTTAAAATCTTAAGTGAAGAAAGTGATACCTATAATGTGCATGAAGCTGAAGATGGTCTAAGAGGTATAGAGATTATTAAAAAAGAAGATTACGACCTTGTACTGTGTGATATTAAAATGCCAAAAATGGATGGTGTTGAAGTTTTAGAAGCTGCAAAAAAAATAAAACCTGAGATTCCCTTTATAATGATTTCTGGACACGGCGATTTAGATACCGCCGTAAATACAATGCGTTTGGGAGCTTTTGATTATATCTCTAAGCCACCAGATTTAAATCGTCTTTTAACCACTGTTCGCAATGCACTAGACAGAAAAGAACTGGTTTTAGAAAACAAAATTCTTAAGAAAAAGGTTAGTAAGAATTATGAGATGATAGGCGATAGTAAAGAGATTGGCGCAATAAAGGACATCATAGAAAAGGTTGCTCCAACAGATGCACGTGTTCTTATTACTGGTTCTAATGGTACTGGCAAAGAGCTGGTAGCACATTGGATTCACCAAAAGAGTCAACGTTCTTCAGGTGCTTTCATAGAGGTTAATTGTGCCGCTATACCTTCAGAATTAATAGAAAGTGAGCTTTTTGGTCATGTAAAAGGTGCATTTACTTCAGCAGTAAAAGATAGAGCTGGTAAATTTGAAGCTGCCAATAAAGGAACTATATTTTTAGATGAAATAGGAGATATGAGCCTTTCTGCCCAAGCAAAAGTATTACGTGCTTTACAAGAAAGTAAAATTTCTAGGGTAGGTACAGATAAGGACATAAAAGTAGATGTTAGAGTTGTAGCAGCAACTAATAAAGATTTAAAAAAAGAAATTGCTGATGGTAATTTTAGAGAAGATTTATATCACCGTTTAGCTGTTATATTAATAAAAGTACCTGCCTTAAATAATCGCAGAGATGATATTCCATTACTAATCTCTCATTTTTCAAAGAAAATTGCTCATGAACAAGGTACCGGGCAAAAAGATTTTTCTAATAAAGCTGTAGCGCTTTTAAAGGGTTATGATTGGACTGGGAATGTTCGTGAATTACGCAATGTAATTGAACGTTTGATAATACTTGGTGGCAAAGAAGTATCTGAAGAAGATGTAAAACTATTCGCTAGCAAATAGATTACAATCGCCCATTTTTTCTATTGCATCAGAAGTTATTTCTTTAATACGTTTGTGATAATGCCTTTTTCCAGGCGATATTGTTTTATCTAATGACTTATTTAAAGATAATTTATGCGTTTTCATTAAGTAGTCTAATGATACTGCACAATCATTTATTTTTATCATTTCATCTAATGATATTTTGAATTTAGCAGTACTATTTTCAATTTTTTCAGATAATGTATTCCCTTCTAAGTTAAATATATCATCATCAATTAAATTAGATGGTGTAGTATAAAGCGCTAAAAGTTTATCACTATCTATAGGAACATCTTGACCAAAATTTTCTAATGCATACAAACCTATATCTGTATTTTTTAATGCAATATCTACAAAGGCTTTAGCATCATAAATAGAAGATGTCTTTGTAGCATTTTTTAAATTTATTTTGGTGCGATCAATACTTTTAGAAGCAGCATCACAACCACAATCTTTAAAGTTGTTTTTAGATCTTTCAATACTCGTAAGTGCCCTATAAGCATGGTATTTTACCATTTTTATTTCGTTGGCCTTATAAGCGAGTAAAGTTTGTTCTTTAATATAAACAGTATTGCTATTCGCAAATTCGCAGGCATTATAGGTAGTAAAAGAAGCCATAAGAAGTAGGCCTAAAATGCCAATTACTCCAGCTATAAGAAGTATTATTCTACGATAGGTTTTCATTTTGACTAAATTTGGGATTATAAAAGTAGGTCGACGATTATGTAAAATAAAAATCTATCGATAGAAAGCGATAATATTCTTTGTTTTACATACTAATTTTATAGATATCGTCGAATGGTATATTTTTTTCGAGGAAAGATTTTTTAAAATTATGTATCTTACCCAACATGAAGCAAATAGAAGAAAATAGGTTTAAAGTTAATTCAGAAATTAAGCTTTCTGATGTGGCTACAAGCGTAGATTATGGACTATCAGACAAGGCCTTAAAAAAAGAACTTGAAAAAGTTAGAAAGGACTTAGGAAAATTTCAAGATACATTATATGCTCATGGTAAGTACGGCGTATTAATATGCTTGCAGGGAATGGATACTGCTGGGAAGGATAGTTTAATAAGAGAAGTATTTAAAGACTTTAATGCAAGAGGTGTTGTAGTACATAGCTTTAAGGTGCCTACAGAATTAGAATTAAAGCACGATTACCTGTGGAGGCATTATATTGCATTACCAGCAAAAGGTAAGGTTAGTGTTTTTAATAGAACACATTATGAAAACGTGCTGGTAACTAAAGTACACCCCGAGTATATTTTAGGAGAGGATATTCCCGGTATAAATTCAGTTAATGATATTGATGCCACTTTTTGGGAAAATAGATATAGACAGATTAATGATTTTGAGAAACACATAGCAGAAAGCGGAACGCTTATTTTTAAATTCTTTTTACATCTTTCTAAAGAAGAACAACGGCAACGTTTATTAAGAAGGTTAGAATTAAAAGAGAAAAATTGGAAATTTTCTCCTGGAGATTTAAAAGAACGCAAACTTTGGGATGCCTATCAGGTTTGCTATCAAGAAGCAATTAATAAAACATCTAAAACGCATGCACCTTGGTATATAATACCTGCAGATAATAAAAAAGGAGCTCGCTTGACAGTTGCTTCAATTATATTAAAAGAGTTAAAAAAATACAAAGATATTAAGGAGCCTGAGTTAGAAGAGAAAATAAAAGCTAACTTAGAAAACTTCAAACAAGAATTGGAAAAAGAAAACAAATGAGAATAGTAGTATTACTTATCTTTTTAGGTGTTGTCAACGCTACAATTGCGCAATCTGACGACGAAAAACAGTTACGAGCTATTTATGATAAAGCTTTAACAGATGGCAAAGCTTATGAATGGCTAAATTACCTTTCTAACCAAATAGGTGGTCGATTATCTGGTTCGGTAGAAGCACAGCAGGCTGTGGCATATACAAAACGAGAGATGGATTCTCTTGGTCTTGACCGTGTCTGGTTGCAACCTGTAATGGTGCCAAAATGGACACGTGGAACACCAGAGTTTGCCTATATAGAGACTAAACCAGGGTTAACAACTAATGTTCCTATTTGTGCATTAGGTGGTTCGGTTGCTACTACTGATGGTGGAGTAAAAGGTAAGGTAATAGAAGTAAAAGGCATAGAAGACTTAGAAGCCATTGGTGAGGAAAAAATAAAAGGTAAAATAGTTTTTTATAATAGGCCAATGGACCCCACGTTAATAAGCACTTTTCAATCGTATTCTGCATGTGTAGATCAGCGTTATTCAGGTGCAGAGGCTGCCGCTAAGTATGGAGCTGCTGGTGTAATTGTGCGTTCTATGAACTTGCGTTTAGACGATTATCCGCATACAGGCTCAATGGCTTATGGAGATACACCAGTTTCAAAAAGAATCCCTGCTGCTGCAATAAGTACTAAAGGTGCAGAATTATTGAGTACTACTTTAAAATTAAGTCCAGAGGCCAAATTTTATTTTAGACAAAACTGTAGGCAATATGCTGATGTAGAGTCTTACAATGTTATTGGAGAGATAAAAGGAACTACATACCCTAATGAGGTTATGGTAATAGGTGGGCATCTAGATTCATGGGATTTAGGAGACGGCTCTCACGATGATGGAGCTGGTGTTGTGCAAAGTATGGATGTGCTTAGACTGATAAAAGCAAGTGGGTATAAACCTAAACGTACGATACGAGTTGTATTATTTATGAATGAAGAAAATGGATTACGCGGAGGAAATAAGTACGCTGAAGTTGCTAAAAGTAAAAATGAGAACCACGTTTTTGCTTTAGAAAGCGACGCTGGTGGTTTTACGCCACGTGGTTTTTCTTTTGATTGTACTGATGAAGATTTTGAAAAAATAACGAGTTGGAAACCACTTTTTGAACCTTATTTAATTCACATGTTTGTAAAAGGAGGTAGTGGAGCAGATATTGGCCCTTTAAAAGACCAAGGCTTGGTATTAGCAGGATTACGACCAGACTCTCAAAGATACTTTGATCACCATCATGCAGAGAATGATACTTTTGAACACGTTAATAAACGCGAACTGGAGTTAGGAGCTGCAACTATGGCAAGTTTGGTGTATTTAGTAGATAAATATGGTTTTGCTAAAAAAGAAAAAATTAAAGGATAATACTTACTGAGAATTACAAACAAGTCTTTATCGCTTTTAAATCTTTTATGTTATTGTCCTCTTGAATATGGTGTAACTTAAACCCGTTTACACTTAAACCCGTTATTTGTAAGATATTCTCTGACTTGTTACGACCAGTTGTAAAAACAAAAAAGGCATTCCCTTTAATTTTTTTAAAATACCAATACCCATTTTCTTTTTTGTTAAAATTTATAAATTGGTTTCTTGTATGTGGTTTTTTATTTTTTTTATCAAGGAAAAATTGTTCGTCGGTAAATTTTGCTTTAATACCCTGTATTAAATCACATTGTTGCGTAATTAAAAAACTAGAAAGTTCTTTAGCATTCATGTCAATTTTATGATTTAAATCTAATCTCTCAAAAACATACAAAGTACTTTTGTTTGCTAGGTGGATTGTGTTTTTGTCTGCTTTTAAAACTTTAAGTTTCCCTTTTAGTCCGCTTACTTTTATTTTATTCTCTTTGGCATTAACAACTATTTTTTTTTGTGAATCTGATTGAATACTACTCATGCTATTCGATTCAAAATCCAAAATAATACCTCCAGTACTTCTTTTAAGTTTTTTTGGAGCATTTCTTATTGGGTCATCATTAGATATCCATACACCATTAAGTTTTTGTCCATAAGAATTGATAGTAAAAATTAATAGTATTAGTAATATATATGGAAAGCTTCTTTTTTTCATATTCTAATAACGATTGGAGTATGGTTTTGTTGTTATTAATTAGATAGGGTTTTATACTTAAAAGAATATGCAGTAAGTCGTCTTATAAAAAAACAACTTTTCACGATTCAACATAAACCCCTACCTTTACCTCCTAACAAAAAAGAGTAAAATGCAAGACGGTATTTACGCAAAATTTAATACAACTAAAGGAGAAATCCTTGTAAAACTAACTCATGATAAAACCCCTGGCACGGTAGGGAATTTTGTTGCTTTGGCAGAAGGTAATATGGAAAATGACGCCAAACCTCAAGGAAAGCCTTATTACGATGGGCTTAAATTTCATAGGGTTATTCCAGATTTTATGGTGCAAGGTGGTTGTCCGCAAGGAACAGGTACAGGAAGCCCTGGATACCAGTTCGATGATGAATTTCATCCAGAATTGGTACATGATACTCCTGGAGTTTTGTCTATGGCTAATGCAGGACCAGGAACTAATGGCAGTCAATTTTTTATAACACATGTTCCAACACCATGGTTAGATAATAAGCATACTGTTTTTGGTCATGTAGCAGAAGGCCAAGATGTAGTTGACGCTATTGGCCAAGATGATGTGATAGATAGTTTAGAAATTGTACGAATAGGCAAAGCAGCAGAAACTTGGAATGCTATTGAAGCTTTTAGAACTTTTGAAGGTTCTCGCGAAAAAAGGATTGCAGAAGAAAAAGCTAAAGCAGAAGCTGAAATGGAAAAACTAGCGGCAGGTTTTGACAAAACAGCTTCAGGTTTACGTTATAAAATGATTAAGACTGGTTCGGGTGCGCAAGCAGAAAAAGGGAAAAATGTTTCTGTACATTATGAGGGTAGTTTGCCTAATGGACAAGTTTTTGACTCTTCTTTTAAAAGAAATCAACCTATAGATTTTCAATTAGGTGTAGGGCAAGTCATTCCTGGTTGGGATGAAGGCATCTCTCTTTTAAAGGTGGGTGATAAAGCCCGTTTTGTTATTCCTTCTAATTTAGGATATGGTAGTTCTGGAGCTGGTGGTGTTATACCACCTAATGCTACTTTAATATTTGATGTAGAATTAATGGATGTTAAATAAAAGGCATCCTTAAAAAATAGATTTATAAAAAGCTTCCGTTACTGGGAGCTTTTTTATTTTGCACTTCTTAGACTTACTAATAATAAGAAGATATTGATAGCAAGTAAAAAAAGTAATATTGTAAAAAATGTATTCATTACGGTAAAAGTTGTTATTTAGTATAGGAAAATACTTTCCTATATAACAACTAAACGCAGAAAAACCCTACTTATTTTTCAAACTTGCTAATACTTGCAATTAATAAGAAGATATTAATAGTAATTAAAACAGTTAATATTCCAAAAAAGGTAATCATTCATGTGTATTTAAGAGATGGGGAAACTTAAATATGACAATGTAATTTTATTAGTAACTAAATAAAAAACCCCAACATTAAGAAGGGGTTTATCTATAAAAAAGTATGTTTTGTAGTTTTTACTTAATCTACAACTTGTACGTTTACGGCGTTCAATCCTTTTTTACCTTGTTGTAGTTCGAATTCTACAACATCACCTTCGCGAATCTCATCGATTAAACCTGAAACGTGTACAAAGTGATCTGTGTTTGAACCGTCTTCAGTGATAAAACCATATCCTTTTGAATCATTGAAGAATTTTACTGTTCCTTTACTCATAATAAATATTAAAAAAAATTAATTGAACTGCGAAAATACATTATTTTGTTGATAATCAGTAATTTTATTTTAATTCTTTGTTTTTTTGAATAAAGACTAAATTTTTGAAATGGATAACGATAGTTTAGAAGCATTAAAATACCCGATTGGAAAATATAAAGCTCCTAATAGTATTAGTGAAATACAGTTAAAAGAGTGGATAGCTATTTTAGAATTTTTGCCAACTAAATTAGAAAAACTGGTTGGCACGCTTTCAAAAGAACAATTAGAGACTGCATATAGGCCAGGAGGTTGGACCGTTAGACAGTTAATACACCATATAGCAGATAGTCACCATAATAGTTATATACGTTTTAAATGGGGATTAACAGAGAATAATCCTGTAATAAAACCTTATTTGCAAACAGAATGGTCTAATTTGTTTGATGCTAAAAATGCTCCCATACAAATGTCTTTGGACCATTTAAAGGCAGTACATGCTAAGTTGGTGTACTTATTAAAAGGTTTGTCTACAGGAGATTTACAAAGAAAATTTACTCATCCAGAAGGTAGTGCAGGAACTACACTAGCAGAAAATATTGGCAGATACGCATGGCATGGAACTCACCATTATACACATATTAGTAATTTAATTAAAAGAGAAAATTGGTAGCTATACTTTTTTAGCCATTAACCACATTTCTTTTTCATTTTCTAAAATATGCGGTAATTCTACAAGGGCTTCTTTAATAATAGTGTAATTATGTTTTAGGTAGAATTTTAAAGGTTTCCCTTTTTTCATAGCAAATAACCAAACAACATCTTTTTTCATTTCTATTGCTAAATTTTCTGTAAATTTTAATGCAGAAGTTCCTATCCCTTTTTCGGTATACGCTTTTAGAATGTAAATTTTATTAAGCAATAGATTTTCTTTTGATAAGAAAAATCCTTTTTCAGAATTTAGAGATACATTTAAAATACCAATAATCTCACTATCAGCTTTTATTAGATAAAAAAGTTGAGTAGTACTTTTAAGTGCTTCTAAAACATATACTTTATTTAGAAAAGCATTTATAAAAGGGCTAGGGTCTTGGTTTTTCCATAGATGTAAATAATGCTCCTTATATGATTTAATACCCACTTCTATATAAGTGTCAATATTCTTTTCGTTTACGGGTATAAAGTTTATTTCCATTTTATATTACAACCAATACTAGGCTTTTGATTTTTAGAAATAGGTTTTTTATTCAATAAATTATCTAAAGCCTCTCTTAAATCTGCACCTGAAAGCGGTATGTTGTTACCTGGTCTAGAATCATCTAATTGACCACGGTAAGCTAAATTTAAGTTTGAGTCGAACAAATAAAAGTCTGGTGTGCAAGCAGCATTATAGGCTTTAGCTACTTCTTGAGTTTCGTCATATAAATACGGAAAAGTATAATTTTCTTGACGTGCTAGTTGCGTCATTAATTCGGGTGAATCTTGAGGGTAGTTTTCAATATCATTACTAGATATAGCTATAAAAGAAATCTTTTTCTTCTGATATTCTGTTCCTAATTTAGAAATCTCTGGATTTACATGAATTACAAATGGGCAATGATTGCATATAAACATTATAACAGTTCCTTTTTCTCCTTTAAGCTCTTGCAAGCTTAATTTTTTGCTACTTACGGTATCTAAAAGTGAAAAGTCGGCTGCAGGTGTTCCTAATGCTAACATATTACTGGGTGTCATTGCCATAATAATATTTTTTTAAGTTCCTTGAAAGAGTTGTAATTTTTAAGCTCTAAAGTTAAACATATGAATGAAACAATAGCGTGGTCAGATTTCACAAAAATAGATATGCGAATTGGAACCATAATTGAAGTTGCAGATTTTGCTGAAGCACGTAAACCAGCATATCAAATAAAAATAGATTTTGGTAAAGAGATAGGGATAAAAAAAACATCTGCTCAAATCACTAAGCGGTACTCAAAAGAAGACTTGGTTAAAAAACAAGTTGTAGCAGTTGTAAATTTCCCTAAAAAACAGATTGCAAATTTTATGAGCGAATGCCTTATATTAGGTGCTGTTAAAGAGGATGATGTAGTACTATTACAACCTAATTTTAATATCCCTAATGGACTTAAAATTTCTTAGTAATTGTAACTATAGCTATACTTTTACATCATCTCTCCAAAGAAAATAGCATTCATTAACAATTTGTTGGTGCCATACCAAAAGGCTCTAAAATTGGTATTGTCTGTGAATAAAATTACACGACCTTTCCCTAAACGATTTACTCTAAAAGGAACACTGTTTTTAATAAGTTTTTCATTCTCTTCTGATATATAACCGCTTTGTAATGGCTTATTGGTATATTGAATTGGGTTATTGTAACTGTGTTTATCTGGCTTTATATAAATATTGGTGTTTCTAAAAAGTGATATTTTATCATTTTTATAACCATAATTTATAGGATGAGAACGGTCTTGTTTTGCTTCAAAAATAGCCCCACCAGTAACTTGAGCACCTGAAAAGTCTCCCTTTTGTTCAAAAGAGATGTTTTTAGCAACTAGTGTGTCTGTTTTAAATTCTAACTTCATCATTTCATTTTTCTTGAACCAATTGGCTACATTACGGAAACCAATTAAGGTGCCTCCATTTTTAACCCAAGTTTTAATTTTATCAGTTCCTCTTTTGTCTAAAGAAATTCCCCTCCAACCACTAGGTAAAATCAAATCAGTGTATTTATCTAAATCGACACTATTAAAATACTGCGCATCTATTTTTGTGATTTTCATATTGTATCGTGTATCAAACAAATGCCATACTTCACCAGCATCGTGTGATCTTACACTTTCGCCAACCAACACCGCTACTTTTTGTTTTTTTAGGGGATCAAAATCATTACTGCCTAAATCTATGCCTTTGGTAAGCCCTGTACCTACACCCGTAATTTGCAGTTTATTTTCTTTTGCCACTTTAGCTAAAAAGTTATGTAGTTCTTTGGTGTTTAATTTTTGATTTTGCACCGGAATCATGATAGTGCCATAATCGTAATTCTTGCCTTCTAGACTAAATTTCGATTTTGCAGTTTTTGCACGTAAACCTTTTTCTAGAATGGTATTTAAAGCACGAGGTGTGTAATACTCATGCCACTCAAATAAATATGCATAATTACTTTGCGTTGTTATTGAACCAGTTGTTGCTTTAAAATCTGTTATTTCAGTACCAGCATTAGCTAGTGAAGTTATAGGAGCATAATCAACATTAAAAGCTAAAGGAAATGTCCATGCAGAAACGTCATAAAAAATACTATCAGTAAATGTTGTTCTCTTTTCGAACATCGCATGAATTAATCTAGGATTCTTCTGATTTAAAGGCACTATATAGCTAGCCCCTTTTTTATATGCTTTACCTGCTATAGTAGCATCAGAAGCTAATTCATGAAACTTAATTTTATGTCTGTTTAAGATTTCGGCTAGATGCCAAGCTTTAGAAGCGTCTTTACTATCGCCAAATACATAGCCTTTGGTTTTATTACTTTTAGCTTCGTTTTTAATATCACTATAAAACTTACGTTGGTAATCTAAAAGTTTAGAACGCATATTTTTTGCGGCATCAATGGTAGAAAGTGCTGTTGTAAATTGATTGCGTATGGTAAAGGGAAACGTAAGTATTCCGTTTTCACTTTCTTGAATATGACCACGAGAGCTCCCTTGCTCAAAAAGAATACCTATACTACCATTTACATCTGGGAAAGTAGAGCCTTTTCCATAATAATAATCATCAAAATTTTCTTCAGAATAATACAAAGAACCAATTTTATCTAAAGCTTTTGCATGATACGTTGCTATCTCTGCTGTTAATTCTTGATTTATTTTTGGTGTTAATGGGTTTACTCGACTAGGTTCCCCAGGTTGAAAGAAATAGGTAGAATTTGTGCCCATCTCATGATGGTCTGTTAGAATATTAGGCAACCATTTATGAAACGTTTTAATACGAGCGCGGCTCTCAGGCAATTGAACGGGTAACCAATCTCTATTCATATCGAACCAATAGTGATTGGTACGTCCTCCAGGCCAAACCTCATGATATTCTCGTTCATTATTATCTGGGTTTAAGTTTTGACTTCTATTTGTATTGGCCCAATACGCAAAGCGTTGTAATCCGTCTGGGTTAAAACTAGGGTCTAAAAGAATAACCATATTGTCTAACATAGCTTCTATTTCTGAACCTTGCGCGGCAGCTAAATAGTATGCATATGCCAATGAGGCGTTTGATCCACTAGGTTCATTGCCATGTATAGAAAAGCCTTGATAGACTATCACAGGCATATTGGCGGTATTTAAACTATTTGCACCGTTTTCGCTTAGCGCAATATGATCTTTCCGTATTTGTTCAATATTTTGGTGGTTTTTAGGCGATGTTACTGTTAGTAGTAAAATAGGCCTGCCTTCAAAAGTTTCGCCTCTATTTTCAATTGTAATCCTATCACTCACTTTTGCAAGGGTCTGCATGTAGAACATTAATTTATCATGTGTTACATGCCATTCGCCAACTTCGTGGCCAATAATATCGGCAGGTTTAGGTATGCTAGCATCATAAGATAGCTCTTGCGGTAAGTAGTAATTTAAGCTTAAATCGGATTGTGTATAGCCTTTAAAAGTGGTTGTAAGCAGAAAAAAAGTAAGAAGGACTCTCATAAATTAATAGTTTGATTAGTTAAAAATAAAAAACGACCTGCGTAAACAGGTCGTTTTGTACAATTTATTTTCTATTATTTTTAGATGTCATCAAAACTTACATCTGTAAAGTTTCCAGAATCAGAATTTTCATCATTCGGTTTTTTCTCTGTTTCCTCTTCTTTTTTGAAATCTTTTTGATGGCGCTCAGATATTACCTCTTGTCCTTTTTCGTCAATGATATAATCCATCATTTCAGACATAATATCTCTAAAAGCTGTAAAATCTTCTTTATAGAGGTATATCTTATGTTTTTTGTAATGGAAAGAACCATCGTCGTGTGTAAATTTTTTGCTTTCGGTTATTGTTAGATAATAATCTCCTGCTTTTGTGCTTCGTACATCAAAAAAATAAGTTCTTCTTCCTGCTCTTAGGACTTTAGAATAAATTTCTTCTTGGTCCATTAAATCTTTATCGCCCATTGGTATAGTGTTCTTTTACAAAAATTTGTTTAGTTCTTTCAAAAATGTAAAAAAAAAGCTAATTCAGCAACTTTATTATATTAATCTTTATCTGACAACTGATCCAAGAAAAGTTCTTTATAATAACCTTTAGAATTATTTAGTTGCTCGTGCGTACCTTCTTGGAGTATACTGCCGTGCTCTAAAATTATAATTTTATCGGTGTTTTTGGCAGAGGATACTCTATGGCTTACAATGAGTGTGGTTTTGTTATTAGAAGCATTCTTTAAATTGGTGAGTATTTCTTCTTCCGTTTCGGTATCTACTGCAGAGAGGCAATCATCAAACAAATAAATTTCAGGATCTTTTAATAAGGCTCTAGCAATAGATACTCTTTGTTTTTGCCCTCCACTTAAGGTTATTCCACGTTCTCCTAAAATAGTTTCATACTGTTTGGTAAAACACATTATGTTTTTATGGACCACAGCTTTTTTGGCTACAGCTATAATCTCATCTTTGCCAGCATTTTCTTTTCCAAACCTAATATTATTTTCGATGGTATCAGAAAATAGAAAAGCATCTTGGGGTACGGCACCAATAGCGCCTCTTAAGCTGTTTAGGTTTAATTTTTTTATGGGGATATCGTCAATTAAAATCTCACCAGAAGTGACATCATATAAGCGAGAAACCAAATCTAAGATGGTAGATTTACCAGATCCTGTTTTTCCCATAAAAGCCACACTTTGACCAGCTTCTATTGTAAAGGATATGTTTTTTAAGGCTGTAATCTCAGTGTCTTCGTAGGTAAAAGAGACATTTTTAAACTCTATTTTACCTTTTAAGGGAGTTGGGGCTTCAACTTCATTTTTTATAGTGGGTTGTTCTTTTAAAAACTCATTTATACGTTTTTGAGAAGCTTCTGCTCTTTGTACAATAGATGTTAACCAACCAACTACAGCAACAGGCCAGGTAAGCATATTTACATATAAAATAAACTCTGCAATTATACCTATAGATTCTATTTCTCCAGATAAATACTGTTTACCCCCTATATAGATTACAAAAATGTTGCTAATACCAATTAAAAGAATCATCAATGGAAAAAAGAAAGCGTTCACTTTAGCTAAATCCATACTTGTATTTTTACCTTCAATAGCTAAATCTGTTAGTTCGCCATTAATTTGAGGTTCTATACCATAGGCTTTTATTAAAGCAACACCAGAGAATGACTCTTGGGTAAAGGTTGAAAGACTAGATAAATACTCTTGTACTTTTGTACTGCGCTTATGTATTATTTTACTTATTTGGTAAATAAGAATAGAAAGTATGGGGAGTGGTATTAGCGTGTAAATTGCAATTGTAGGCGCCTTAATAAACATAAGTGGTATTAGGGTTGCAAATAGCGTTAGTGTTTGTATGCCATACATTATTGCTGGTCCAGCGTACATTCTTACTTGACCAACATCTTCACTTATTCTATTCATTAAATCGCCAATACGATTCCGTTTATAAAAGTTAAGGTTTAAAAATTGATAGTGATCAAAGACTTCGTTTTTTAAATCGTATTCAATATATCTAGATACATTAATAATCGTTTGACGCATTAAGAAAGTAAATAAGGCAGATAAAAGCGCAGCCCCTATAATAATTAGGATATACTCTAATAATAATTCTTTAGCTTCTGTTTTAGAGACCGTACCTTTTATAAAATCTTCAACTGCATGAATTGCTTTATTAACATAAGAAGGCATTACCAAGGAAAACATTCTGGCGAAAATGGTAATGATTACACCAATAAAAAGTTTAATCCAATATTTTTTTAGATACTTATTTAGGTATTGAAGTTCTTTCATAGTTGCAAAAAGGCGAGCCAAATAGCCAATGGGCGCAAAGATATAGGATTGAAATAAAAACTAGGCTTATAAAATTGATAAGATATTTTTTTCGTCTAGGTATGCTAAAAATATAGCATTACTTTTGTTGCGTGATATTGACCATATTTACTTTAAAGTTCTTTTAAAATGCTAACAAGAAGGCACATTCGTGTAAAGGTAATGCAGTGTATTTATGCACTAATACAATCTAAAGATGATTCTTTAGAGAAACAAGAAAAATTCTTAAAATACAGCATAGATAGTATGTACACGCTTTATCTGCTAATGTTTAGTTTGTTAACAGAGTTGCACAAACTTGCAGAAAAGCACGTAAAGCACGATACTAAAAAGTACATTACTTCTGATGACGAAAAATTTCCAGACCCTAACAAGTTTATAAAGAATAGGCTACTACAACAGATTGTTTCTAATGAAAGCCTACAAAATGAATTTTCTAAAAGGAAACTAGAAAACTGGTATTTAAATGATGAGTATGTAAAACTTATATATAAAGATTTAATAGCAAGTGATATTTATAAGTCATACATGTTTTCCAAAACAGATTCGTATCAAAATGACAAAGAGGTTATTATATCACTTTACAGAGAAATAATAGCCCCAAATGAGAAAATATATGAATATTTTGAGGACGATAAACTAACTTGGATAGACGATATTCCTATTGTAAATACCTTTATCGTTAAGCATTTAAAAAAAATAAAAGAGAATGCTAACTCCTCTTTTTTTCTGCCTAATTTATTAAAAGACGAACAAGATTTAGTTTTTGCTAAAGAGCTTTTAACAAAAACCTTATTGAATAATGAAGAATGGGAAAATGAGATTGATGGTAAAACTCCTAATTGGGATAAAGACCGTATTGCCGAAATAGATTACATTCTACTAAAGATGAGTATTTGTGAGCTTATACACTTTTCTTCTATACCTGAAAAGGTTACTATAAATGAATATTTAGAGATAGCAAAAGAATACTCTACCCCTAAAAGCAGCATTTTCATTAATGGTATTTTAGATAAACTAGTTAAGGAATATAAGACTAAAGGAAAATTACAAAAAATTGGTCGCGGACTACTTTAAGTTATATTTCATTATTTTTGTATCAAATTAAAATTTCTAAAAAAATGAAAAGAATAGTTACAGCATTAAGTGTAGTTACACTTTTGTTTATGTCAACTTCTTGTAAAGACAAGGCAGTTGCTAAGATTAATACGGATAATGTAGAAGTTGCTTCTACTAGAGATGAAGCTCAAAAGAAAGTACCTGTTATCAGTTTTGATAGAGCAGAACACGATTTTGGCACTATTATACAAGGAACGCCACAAGAGACTGTTTTTAAGTTTACAAATACCGGTGAAGGCCCATTAATTATTACTGATGCTAAAAGTAGCTGTGGATGTACCGTGCCTGAATACCCTAAAAATACACCTATCGCTCCTGGAGATTCTGGAGAAATGGTAGTGAAATTTAATGGTTCTGGTCAAAACCAGGTTACTAAAACAATAACAGTTACGGCTAACACTGCTAAAGGTTCTGAGTTATTAAGAATTAAAGCTTTTGTTAACCCTAAAGGTACAGGAGCTGCTGGTCCTGTAAAATAGTAAAAAAACAGAATGGAAGGATTAGGACAAGCCCCTTTTTTAATTGCAATTTTTGCAATCTTTTTCATTTTTATGATTTTACCTCAGATGAGGCGTCAAAAAGCTGAAAAGAAATTTGCTAGCGAATTAAAAAAAGGAGATAAAGTGATGATGAAAAGTGGTCTTCATGGCAAAATTTCTGAATTGAATGATAAAGACAATACCTGTGTTGTAGAGACCATGGCAGGGCGTTTAAAGTTTGATAGAAGTGCCATTTCTATGGAAATGAGTAAAAAATTAAATCCAGCTCCCGCCAAAAAATAATTTCCTTTAAAAAATAATATAAAACCCTATGATGAAAATCATGGGGTTTTTATTTATCTATACTTATCATTTAAACCTTTGCCTTCTAGAATGATAGGGATAATTTTTTCTAGCCGTTTTAATTTTGTTGCTTCTCTTTTAGCAGTAACGATATACTCATTAAACTCTTTTTGTTTGTAGGCAGTTAAAGCATGGTATGCAATTTTGAGTTTTTCATCTTTTTTAAACTCGATAAGTAAGGTTTCAGGAATAGGAATTTGCGTAGTTGATTTTTTAGGACTTAATACCTTTTCTGCTTTTTGGTTTTCTATAGCCTCCTTAATATAACTTAGAACGAGACTTTCATCAATGTCATTTTTAGTTTTAAATTTCCATTGACGCATAGCTTTAGTTTTGCCCTCTTGCGCATTTTCTAATACTTTGTTTTTGTCTGTTAAGAATACCCCGTTAAAAAACCAGATGCCAAAATGCTTTTTAAATTTGCAAATAGCTAGCACATTTTTACCATTTAGCGTATAGGTAGGAAAACTCCATTTAAAAGTTTCTTCTAAGTCGCATTTTAGAACAAGGTCTCTTAATGTGCCTATTTCTTTTTTAAACTCATGTTCTTCTGTAAAATAAGCTTCTATTTTTTTAGCCTTTTCCATCCTTAGAATTTTTCGCTAGTAAGCTCGCAGATTTTAACAATAGTTTCTACAGCCTTTTCCATACTTTCTAGAGGAACGTATTCATACTTACCATGAAAATTATGTCCGCCTGCAAAAATGTTAGGGCAGGGGAGTCCCATAAAACTAAGCTGTGACCCATCTGTACCACCGCGAATTGGTTTTATAATAGGCTCAATACCTACTTTTTTCATAGCTTCTTCGGCAATTTCAATAATATGAAAGACGGGTTCAATTTTCTCCTTCATGTTTTTATATTGATCCTCTATAGTTAAAGAAACAATAGGGCCGTATTTTGTATTTGTCTTTTCAGTAATTGCTTCTAACAACTCTTTTCGGGCTTTAAAATGTGCTTCATCATGATCTCTAATAATGAGCTCAAATTCCGCATGTTCAATACTCCCTTTTATATTATGTATATGAAAAAAACCTTGGTCGCCCTCTGTCATTTCAGGAACTTCTTTGGGTGGCATTAGACTTAGAAATTCATTAGCTATTCTAATAGCGTTAAGCATTTTGTTTTTGGCATATCCTGGGTGCACACTTTTTCCTTTAATGCTAACTTTTGCAGATGCTGCATTAAAATTTTCATATTCCAGTTCTCCAATTTGACTTCCATCTACAGTATATGCCCAATCTGCAGTAAACTTTTTTACATCAAATTTATGAGCACCTCTCCCTATTTCTTCATCTGGGGTAAAGCCAACTCTTATTTTACCATGTTTAATCTCTGGATTTTTTATTAGAAATTCCATAGCTGTTATTATTTCTGCAATACCAGCTTTATCATCTGCTCCCAAAAGTGTTTTTCCATTGGTAGTAATAAGCGTTTGTCCTACGTATTGTTTTAAATCTTCAAAATAATCAGGAGAAAGAATGATGGCATTAGTTTTGTCTAATACAATATCACCACCATCGTAATTTTCTATAATTTGAGGTTTAACATTGTCCCCAGTAAAATCTGGTGTAGTATCATAGTGGCTTATAAAACCAATTGTAGGTACTTTTTTATTAAGGTTACTAGGTAGTGTGGCCATTATATAGCCATTTTCATCAATGGATACTTCTTCTAAACCAATCTTACTAAGTTCAAGCACCAATTTTTTTGCCAATACCCATTGCTTTTGCGTGCTAGGTGTAGTTTTTGAGTAGGGGTCACTCTGTGTATCAATAGCAATGTATTCTAAAAATCGAGATAATAGGTTTTCCATAAAACATGCTTTTCATCAAAAATAATGTATATTAAATTGATAAAATGATTAAAAAACTGAATGTAAAAAATTGTTAG
>CAZLUS010000004.1:28019-34622 GCA_964562775.1 uncultured Flavobacteriaceae bacterium
TACTGTTGATGAAAAATGATAAAAGATGTTTAACATACTAACAGGAGTTTCTATTTTTGAAGAAATTTAGTTTTTGATGTACAAATATCTAGTTAGGTCACTCTTATTTTTATTGAATGCAGAAAGGGCACATCACTTTTCTTTTGCGGCAATACGAATACTTTCTAAAATAGGTTTTTCTTCACTATTTAGAGCTATCTATGCTATAGATGATAAAAGACTAGAACGTGAAGTCTTTGGAGTTAAATTTAAAAATCCGGTAGGCTTAGCAGCAGGTTTTGATAAGGATGCTAAGTTATACAATGAATTTTCAGATTTTGGCTTCGGCTTTATAGAGATAGGTACTTTAACACCAAAAGAACAACCAGGTAATCCTAAACCAAGATTATTTCGTTTAAAAGATGATCAAGGGATAATTAATAGAATGGGCTTTAATAATGGAGGTGTTTTTGATGCTGTAGAAAGATTAAAGAAAAAGCATCGCGTTATTGTAGGTGGAAATATTGGTAAGAATAAAGTAACACCAAATAAAGATGCTGTAAAGGATTATTTAATTTGTTTTGATGCACTTTTTAAACATGTAGATTATTTTGTTGTAAATGTAAGTTCTCCCAATACACCTGGGCTTAGAGAGTTACAAGATAAAAAACCACTAACAAAACTTTTGCAAAGTCTAAAAAGAGAAAATACTAAAATAGCAACTAAGACAGCTGTAAAAGAAAAACCTATTCTTTTAAAAATAGCTCCAGATTTAACAGATGAACAATTACTAGATATTATCGATATTGTTAATACAACTAAGATTGATGGCGTAATTGCTACTAATACAACAATACGTAGAGAGGGGCTAAAATCTCACTTAACGCTTTCCGAAGAAAAAGGAGGTCTTAGTGGAAAACCACTTTCTAAGCGGAGTACTGCCGTAATTAGATTTTTAGCAGAAAAGAGTAACAAGTCCTTTCCAATTATTGGAGTAGGGGGCATACATACTGCCGAAGACGCCATAGAAAAATTAGAAGCAGGAGCAGATTTAGTGCAACTCTACACTGGTTTTGTTTATGAAGGCCCAGGTTTAATAAAACGAATTAATAAAGCTATCCTAAATAAAAAATAATTCTCTTTTATTATAAAACAAATGGGATTTATGGTAAAGTCTATTTGGCCCAATAGTCAATAACCAGAACATCTTCAATAGAAGGTCCAGCTAATTCAACAAATGCTTTATGGTCTGGATGTGGTAAATAGACTTCCCTTCCTTTTTCATCTTTAAAGCTAACAAAAAAAGAATGGGTAAAACCTTTATCTAACCCTTCTGGGCTATTGTTTGTACCCCATTCAAAATCTACTATTTCAGGAATTTTTGCAGGGAGTTCAGCAAATGCATTCTCAATAGCTATTACATTTTCTTTAGTGGTGTCTTCTTTAAATTTAAAGAGTACAATATGGCGTAATAGGCTGTCTTGCTTTTGTGTGTTTTCGTTTTTCATTATAGAAAAAGTATTAGATTCTATGGTCATAAACCCTAAAAATAAGAGCCCAACAACAGATAAGAATAGAATATTAGGGAGATAGCTTTTTTTCATCTTTTATCGTTTTTAAAAGAATTGAAATATAGCTTTTAATTCAATAGAATTTGTATTTTCAATGCTTAAACTTTAAAATTGAATTACGAAATTCTCCTTGGTTTTGTTATAGCTACTGCCGCTTTAAGTGTGTCTCCAGGCCCAGATAATATTTTTGTATTGACCCAAAGCCTTGTTAATGGTAAAAAATATGGATTAGCAACAGTAGCCGGCTTAATGACTGGATGTTTGGTACATACTAGTTTATTAGCTTTTGGGGTGTCAGCATTAATTAAGAATAACGAAACTATTTACTTAATCATTAAGTTTTTTGGGGTTGGCTATCTTTTATACTTGTCATATATGGTATATAAAGGTGATGATAAAATTCAATTAGAAAAAACTAAGGTTTCTAAAATTGGCTATACTAAACTTTTTAAGAAAGGCTTTATAATGAATGTCCTTAACCCTAAAGTAACTATCTTTTTTTTAGCTTTTTTTCCTGGCTTTTTATTTAGTAATTCAATGAATACCATAGGGCAATTCTATATTTTAGGTTTTGTTTTTATTGCAGTTTCTTCTGTAATTTTTGGATTGATTGCCGTACTATCAAGTACTATTTCTAATTATATTATAAAAGCTGCTAACGCAGGCTTATTTTTAAAATGGCTACAGATTATAGTTTTTATAGGAATAGCTATTTATCTGTTAGTATCAGATTAATAATAGTAATTTTGAAAACAATATGTCTAAGGTTAAACTTATAGAATGCCCAAGAGATGCCATGCAAGGCATTAAGACTTTTATTCCTACTGAAGATAAAGTAAGGTATATACAGTCTATTTTGGAATGTGGGTTTGATACTATTGATTTTGGAAGTTTTGTCTCTCCAAAGGCTATACCGCAAATGGTAGATACGGCTGAAGTTTTAAGTAGACTCGATTTGTCAAAGACAAAAAGTAAGCTTTTGGCAATTGTTGCTAATGTTAGAGGAGCATCAGATGCTAGTAAGCACGAAGAAATAGATTACTTAGGCTATCCATTCTCTATTTCAGAGAATTTTCAAATGCGTAATACGCATAAGACCATTGAAGAATCAGTAGAAACCCTTAAAAGTATTTTAGAAATCGCAAAAAATACCAACAAAGAGGTGGTTACTTATATTTCTATGGGTTTTGGAAATCCTTATGGCGACCCATGGAATGTTGAGATAGTAGGAGAATGGACTGAAAGACTTGCAGAAATGGGAGCTAAAATTCTTTCACTCTCTGATACTGTAGGGACTTCTAACCCAGAAATAATTGACTATCTTTTTTCTAATCTAATACCTAAATACCCTTCTATTGAGTTTGGTGCTCATTTACATACTACACCCACTAAGTGGCATGAGAAAGTAGACGCAGCATACAAAGCAGGTTGCAAACGTTTTGATGGTGCTATACAAGGCTTTGGTGGTTGCCCCATGGCTCAAGACGAGCTTACGGGTAATATGCCAACCGAAAAAATGCTTTCGTATTTTACTTCAAAAAAAGTAGATACTAATCTAAATGCTATGGTCTTTGAAGCTTCGTACAATAAGGCTACAGAGCTGTTTTCTACTTACCATTAGTTCTGGATACTATTCGCCATAAATGTTAAATTTTCTATTCTATTTAAAATTAGTCTAAATAAATTTTGTGTTTTTAAAAGTGATAAATATATTTGTGTCAAAGAAACTATTTATAATTAATCTAAATAAAAACAACGAGGATTATTCATGAAGCATTTATTTTTCTTTTTTTCAGTATTTATACTTACTACATCATTTGCACAAACAAAAACAGATTCTATCACCTTTGACCCTCAAAAACAACTCAATGCAGCACAACGATTACTCTCTGGAAACTATGCTTCAGCAGTAACGGTTAGTGTTTATTCTGAGGCAACATATAATCAACCAGAAGGGGATAATGGGGAATTAGACATTCAACGTATAGTACTTCTTTTTGGATATCGTTTTGATGACAGAACACAGTTTATCACAGAAGTAGAAATAGAACATGTTAATGAGGTTTTTGTAGAACAGGCCTTTGTAAATTATGCTGTGGGTAATAGTATAAGTTTACGTGGCGGATTAATGCTTGTTCCCTTTGGTATTATTAACGAGTATCATGAGCCAACAACTTATAATGGAACAGAAAGACCAGCCATAGATAATGTAATTGTACCCACTACATGGCGAGAGTTAGGTATTGGAGTCGCAGGAAGATTTAACAGTATTTCATTAAGCTACCAAGCTTATCTTTTTAATGGATTTTTATCTGCATCACCAGACGGATCAGGAGGTGTTAATGGTGTCTTACAAGGTTCAAACGCTTTACGCGGCGGAAGACAAAGAGGAATACAATCTACTATTAATACTCCTACATTTTCTGGAAAACTAGATTATTACGGTATTTCAGGACTTCGTTTAGGATTATCTGGATATTTTGGTGATACTCAAGTTGATGATGAAATAGATACTATAGATGGCGCTATAATTGGATTAAGCATGGCTGCTTTAGATGCTCGATATGCCTATAAAAGATTTACAGCTCGTGGACAGTATGTATATGGTTCTTTGTCAAATACAGAAGCCTATAACACCCTAACAGGAAGAGATTTAGGAAGTCAACTACAAGGGTGGTATTTAGAAGGTGCTTTTAATGTTTTGCCAGCTATAAATAAACAACGCTTATTTGCTTTTGTGCGCTACGAGTCCTACGATACGCATGCAGATACTGCAGGAACTTTGGAACGTAATCCTGCTTTTGATAGAACAGATGTTACTACAGGACTATCGTATCATATTGCTCCAGGGGTAGTAATAAAAGGAGATTATCAATTTCGTGATAATGCTCTTGACAATGCTAATGTTCAAAATAGATTAAACTTTGGTATTGGAGTTTGGTTTTAAACAATTTTTTTCATTTTAGTGATGTATTCTTTACATTATTTTTATTCAGTTTAATTCTAAATTAATATATTTGAATCATGAATATTCTTAGCCGATATATCCCTATTTTAATTTTTGCAGTATTTATTTCTTTTGGTTTTTCTATTTCTAAAGGAATAGGTAAAAAGGTGCAAAAAGAAGTAGGTAAAACATTTGATGTTACAGATTTTGATATGAAGTCTTTAGCTATTAAAGCAACTATAAATGAACAATTACCAACTAAAATAACTACAGATAATTTTTTTAAAGTATGGCAGCAAGATAAAATGCTTGGTTATGCTTTTGTAGATCAGGCGCCAAGCAAAACTGCTAAGTTTGATTATCTGGTAATTTTTGATTCTGACTTAAAAATTATTAATTCTAAAGTTTTAATTTATAGGGAAGAGTATGGAGGTGAAATTGGCAGTAAACGCTGGTTAAAACAATTTTTAGGTAAAACAGGTTCAGATCGGGTAGATACTAAAAAGAATATTGATGCTATTGCTGGGGCCACTATTTCTGTTCGTTCCATGACAAAATCTATGGATAACCTGCTACAAACCATAGGAATTCTTCAAGCTAAAGGCGAGTTGTAATGGTTTATAATGGATTGCTAGGCACTTTTCCTAAAGAGATAAGACTTTTTATAGCAATCTTTACTATTGTACTTTCTATTGGGTTTTTTACAGGACTCTTATTTGTTAGACAAACAGAAGCTACTACACCCGATGGAGTAGAACAGAATTACTTGGGAAATGAGAATGAAGAACTGGATGTGCAAATAATGAAGTTTGAAAAAGGAGAACGTGAAATGCTCACTATAATCCATACCCACATTCTTTCTATGTCTTTTATCTTTTTCTTGTTAGGCGGATTGGTGTGGCTTACAAAATTTAAAAAAAATTGGAAGCTATTTTTAACCATAGAACCCTTTATTTCAGTTCTACTAACATTTGGCGGTATTTATATAATGTGGACAGGCATAGTATGGTTTAAATACATTGTTATTTTCTCAGGCATTTTAATGACAATAAGCTTCTCTTTTTCTGCACTTTTGGTTTTATATCAATGTATAAAACCACCAAAAAATTCTTGATATAAAAAAGAGTATCTTTGCACGCAATTAATCCGTAATTGCAATGGAAGCTCACCTAAATAAAATTCTTGGCGAAGGTTTAACCTATGATGACGTACTTCTAGTACCTGCATTTTCTGAAGTACTCCCAAGAGAAGTTAATATTCAAACAAAATTTACACGTAACATTACTATTAATGTTCCTATAATTTCTGCTGCTATGGATACGGTAACAGAATCCCGTATGGCAATTGCCATTGCGCAAGAGGGCGGCATAGGTGTGTTACACAAAAACATGACGATTCAGGATCAAGCTATAAAAGTGCGTAAAGTAAAACGTGCTGAAAGTGGCATGATTATGGATCCTGTTACCATGCCATTACATTCTAAGGTTAGCGATGCAAAAGCTAATATGAAGGAACATAGCATTGGGGGAATTCCAATTGTGGACGATGCTGGAAAGCTAATTGGGATAGTTACCAACCGTGACCTTAGATTTGAAAAAAATAACGAAAGACCAATTGCTGAGGTAATGACCTCTGAGAATTTGGTTACCGCAGGTGAAGGAACTTCCCTAGCTGAAGCAGAAGAAATTTTACAAGAACACAAAATAGAAAAACTACCTGTAGTTGATAAAAACTATAAATTGGTAGGACTTATTACTTTTAGAGACATCACAAAGCTTACTCAAAAGCCTAACGCTAATAAAGACAAATACGGACGTTTACGTGTTGCAGCTGCTTTAGGTGTTACAGGAGATGCTGTTGATAGAGCAGAAGCTTTAGTGAAAGCAGGCGTAGATGCTGTGGTTATAGATACGGCACATGGTCATACCAAAGGTGTGGTTACGGTATTAAAAGAAGTAAAAAAGAAGTTTCCTAAGTTGGAAGTTATTGTAGGTAATATTGCAACAGGTGATGCTGCTAAATATTTAGTAAAAGCAGGAGCCGATGCTGTAAAAGTTGGTATTGGTCCAGGTTCTATATGTACAACACGTGTAGTGGCAGGAGTTG
>CAZLUS010000005.1:0-25032 GCA_964562775.1 uncultured Flavobacteriaceae bacterium
TTCTTTGTTGCTCCTCTATAAACTCATTTAATTCAAAAAGGTTTTTGGTATCTGCTACATAAGAAACCGGTGTTAAATCCTCTATTTGAAAACTAAAAACAGTATCTAATCTTGGACGTGTTTCTACAAACTCTTTACCATCAATTATTTTTCTTTTTCTATAGGTAGTAAGTCTATAGGTACTATCTTTTTCTACCCATCTTATATTTGCCGCCGAAATCTTATAGTCTAAAAATTCGTCTTCGTTAAAATGTTCATATGTAAAATTGTACCCTATTTGCCGCTTAGGATCAAAACTACTTACATAGATATAATCTTGACCATTTAATTGGTTAAAGATATTTGTAGTTTCTTGTGTTTTTCTTCCTTTTTTAAAATATTTATACTCAAATTCATTATACCCGATACTAGCATTAGGTACTATAAACATTCCCATAAAAAATATTAGAATGGCTACAAGACCTGCACCTATCATATAAGGTCTTAAAAAACGCCAATAAGAAACTCCTGAACTTAAAATAGCCACTATCTCTGTATTACTTGCCAATTTAGAAGTAAAAAAAATGATAGATAAGAAAAGAAATATAGGTAAGAGTAAGTTCCCTATCACTAAAGTAAAATTGCCATAAAAAATAATTACTTCTCTTAAAGGAGCTTCATTGTCAATTATTTTACCCACTTTCTCGGCAAGGTTTGCCATAATACCAATAGGAATAAATAGCAGTAGCATTCCCATAAAAGTGACGATATAGCGCTTTAATATGTATTTGTCTAGAATAGTAAGCATTACTATAATCTTTTATTCATTTGTGTTACCATCATTGTTTTCCAATTAAGGAAAGTCCCTTCTAATATCTTTTCTCTGGCTGTTCTTACTAACCAAAGATAGAAACCTAAATTATGAATGGTGGCTATCTGCTTTCCTAAATATTCATTTGCTGCAAAAAGATGCCTTAAATAGGCCTTAGAATATTCTGTATCAACCCAAGTAATACCCATGTCATCTATAGCAGAAAAATCATTTTCCCATTTCTTATTTTTTATATTAATAGTCCCATCCGCCGTAAAAAGCATCCCATTTCTGGCATTTCTGGTGGGCATTACACAATCGAACATATCTACACCCAAAGCTATATTTTCTAAAATATTTATAGGCGTACCTACACCCATAAGGTAGCGTGGTTTATTTTTTGGAAGGATATCACAAACAATCTCACTCATCTCATAAAGCTCTTCAGCAGGTTCGCCAACAGAAAGCCCTCCTATTGCATTCCCTTCTGCCTCTACCGAAGCAATATATTCAGCAGATTGTTTACGTAAATCTTTGTAGGTTGAACCCTGTACTATGGGGAAAAAAGTCTGTTCGTATCCGTATTTAAATGGTAGTTTTTCTAAATGATTCATACATCTGTCCAACCAACGATGTGTCATATGCATAGAACGTTTAGCATAATTATATTCGCATGGGTATGGTGTACATTCATCAAATGCCATGATAATATCTGCTCCTATAGTCCTTTGAATTTCCATCACATTTTCTGGAGAAAAAAAGTGATTAGAACCATCAATATGAGATTTAAAATTAACCCCCTCTTCTTTTATTTTTCTATTTCCTGATAACGAATAGACTTGGTATCCACCACTATCCGTTAAAATACTTCTATCCCATCCCATAAACTCATGTAAACCACCTGCCTGTTCCATAATTTCCATACCTGGTCTTAAAAAAAGATGGTAGGTATTTCCTAGAATAATATCTGGATTAATTTCTTCTCGTAGTTCTTTTTGATGAACACCTTTAACCGTGGCAACAGTACCCACTGGCATAAAAATTGGCGTTTCTATAGTGCCATGGGCTGTAGTAATTTCACCAGCTCTTGCTTTTGTGGCTATATCAGTTTTAAGTAGGGTATATTTCAAGCTAAAAATTTGTATGGCAAATATAGGAATCTACAGTATAGCATATCCTTAACAAAAAAATAAAGTTGGTATTTCTTAGCATTTAAAAAATGTTGAAAAAACACCAATAAGTATACTAATTAATGTTTGTTTTAGCTTTCTATTGCAATTACATTTGACGCTGTTAATTAAAAAACAAAAAATGACAAATTTTAAGGAATTACAAGACTTAGTAGTTCAAGTAAGAAGGGACATTTTAAGAATGGTACATAAGGTAAACTCTGGTCACCCAGGTGGTTCTCTTGGCTGTACAGAATTCTTTGTAGCGCTCTACAATGAAGTAATGGAGCTTAAAGAAGGCTTTAATATGGATGGTGATGATGAAGATTTATTCTTCCTTTCTAACGGACATATTTCTCCAGTATATTATAGTGTATTAGCAAGAAGAGGGTATTTTAAAGTAGATGAGTTAAATACTTTTAGACTGATAAATTCTCGTTTACAAGGGCACCCAACAACGCACGAAGGCTTACCTGGCATACGAATCGCTTCTGGTTCCTTAGGTCAAGGTATGTCTGTTGCTATTGGCGCGGCGCTGGCTAAAAAATTAAATGGAGATAACAAACTTGTTTACAGTTTGCATGGTGATGGAGAATTGCAAGAAGGGCAAAATTGGGAAGCAATTATGTATGCCGCTGGCAACAAAGTAGATAACTATATTGCGACCATAGATTTAAATGGAAAACAAATAGATGGTGCTACTGATGATGTATTGCCTTTAGGTGATGTAGCAGAAAAGTTTAGAGTTTTTGGTTGGGATGTTTTAGAAGTTGAAAACGGCAATGATTTAAAGCAAATTATTAATGGTTTAAACGAAGCTAAAAGCAGAACAGGAAAAGGAAAACCCGTTTGTATTGTAATGACTACGATGATGGGTAACGGTATTGACTTTATGATGCATACACATGCATGGCATGGTAAAGCTCCAAATGATGAACAATTAGCTAATGCTTTAGCGCAGAACCCTGAAACTTTAGGAGACTATTAATTTTAAGCTACAACAATGACAAAATATACAGATCAAGGAAAACAAGATACTAGAAGTGGTTACGGTGCTGGTATGACAGAACTAGGAAGAACCAATCCAAACGTTGTTGCATTATGTGCAGATTTAGTTGGTTCCCTAAAAATTCAAACATTTATAGATGAAAACCCAGAGCGTTTCTTTCAAATAGGTATTGCTGAAGCAAATATGATGGGAATTGCTGCCGGTTTAACTATTGGTGGTAAAATACCTTTTACAGGTACTTTTGCTAATTTTTCTACTGGCCGTGTTTATGACCAGATTCGCCAATCTATAGCATATTCAGATAAAAATGTAAAAATCTGTGCTTCTCACGCTGGTATTACATTAGGAGAAGATGGGGCTACGCATCAAATCTTAGAAGATATAGGATTAATGAAAATGCTTCCTGGCATGACTGTCATAAACCCTTGTGATTATAATCAAACTAAGGCTGCGACATTGGCTATTGCAGAACACCACGGGCCTGTTTATTTGCGCTTTGGAAGACCAAAAGTGGCAAATTTTACTCCAGTAAATCAAAAATTCGAAATTGGCAAAGCACTTACACTAAGTGAAGGCACAGATGTTACCATTTTTGCAACCGGACACTTAGTTTGGGAATCATTAATAGCTGCAGAAACCTTAGAAAACCAAGGTATATCTGTTGAAGTTATCAATATTCACACTATAAAGCCCTTAGATGAAGAAGCCATTATTAAATCTGCAAAAAAGACAGGTTGCGTTGTTTCTGCTGAGGAACACAATTATTTAGGTGGATTAGGAGAAAGTATAGCAAGAACTCTTGCTAGTCACCACCCTACACCGCAAGAATTTATAGCAACTCAGGATACCTTTGGCGAAAGTGGAACTCCAGCCCAATTAATGGATAAATATGGTTTAAACAATAAAGCTATTGAAAGTACCGTTTTAAAAGTGATGAAAAGAAAGTAGTTTTTGGTATTGTCTTTGATACTTCTTTTCTCATAATTAAAAAACGGAACAACATGAAAAAAACACTTATGATTATAGCTGTTGCCTTATTTGGCTTTACAGCTTTCGCACAAAGTGGCTCTGGATTTGGTATTAGAGCTGGGCTCAATTACAATGGAAATGGTGAATTTTTTAACTCTGCAGAAACAGCTTTTGAAAACCCGCAACGTAATGCTGGTTTTCATGCAGGTTTTTTTGGAAAGTTTGGAAATCGTATCTATTTAAAGCCAGAATTAGTATATACCAGTACAACATCTGATTATGATGAAGGAGAATTGAAATTGCAAAAATTAGATTTACCTCTTTTAGTAGGATTTAAAATAATTGGACCTGTACACGTTTTTGGTGGACCTGCTTTTCAATATATTCTAGATACTGAGTTTGATGAAATTTCAATAGACGATATCGAAAATGATTTTTCTGTTGGATTAAATGTTGGAGCTGGTGTTAATCTAGGAAAACTAGGAATTGATGTGCGTTACGAGCGTGGACTTTCGGATAACGAAATTAGTTTTATTAACGCTAATATAACCACATTAAATGGCGATAGAGTAGACACTAGGCCGGATCAAGTAATTTTAAGTCTTTCTTTAAAACTTTAAACTCAAATTAATTTTTGAGCATAAAAAAGCCCCAATTAAAATTGGGGCTTTTTTTAATCATTATCTAGATGATCTGGTGTTCCGTCTCCATCGCTATCTGGGAAAGTAATTGTACCATCAGCATTAATGATTATTTCATCTCTAGTTAGTATTCCATCATTATCATCATCAGCATCTAGAAAGTTTGGTACAAATATTCCAAAAGTTTCTGTATCAACGTCAGTATTGTCATTCATAACACTACGATTATTATCTAAATCCTCTAGAAAAGATGGTATACCATCATTATCATGATCAGTATTAACAACTGCACTAAATAAATCTATAGTAAACATGCTTGATGCGAATGGTGGTAAATTAACATCTGGACCATTATTAAAAAAACCTAGACCAGACGGTAATATAACTAGTCCTACCCCATAATCTTCTACTTCAAATGTGCCATCTGGATTCACTATTACATTACCACCAGCCATTAAATTAGTAACTCCTTCTGTAAAACCTCTTACAGAAGCAGTCAAATCAAACCACATTGGTTGAACATTAAAGGGTTGAAATGCTCCTCCTTGTAGATTAGTTCCTTGAATTCTAACAAAAGTAGAATCTGCAAAAGTAGGTCTTCCCCCCGACCCTTCTCTAGCAATTAAATAGTATAAAGTATGAGGTATATCCTCAGCATTTTCTTGATCAAGACCAAAATCAATTGCTGATACCGTAAAATCTTGTGATTGTATATCATCCATTAAAGGCCTTCTGTCTGAATTTTCGCCTGCTATAGTATCTATTCGTATTCTAAAATCAAAATCCGCAGGAGGATTTGCAAATTCATCTGCATTATAAAAATGAGTTTCTAAAAATTCTATAATTTCCGCATCATTCTCTAAAGCAACCTCACCAAGTGGTCTAGGAGGTATTAAATCAAAATCGGGAATTCCATCATCGCCACAAGACCATAACAATACACTTAATAGGGAAATTAAAAAAAATCTTTTCATCATCAATTTAAAATAAAGGCGCAAGATACAATTTTCAGTTATTTTTGTTACTTACCTTAACAAAGATTAGCATTATTTATGCGCATTGATAAATTCTTATGGAGTGTTCGCTATTTCAAAACACGGAATATTGCCACAAATGCTTGTAAAAAAGGACATATAAAGCTTAATGACCAAGTGGCAAAACCTTCTAGAGAAGTATACCCAATGGATAAAATTACAGTTAGGAAAAACCAAATTAATTATCAATTAACAGTCTTAGGTATACCTAAAAGCCGTGTTGGAGCTAAATTGGTACCCATATATAGAAAAGATACTACACCTAAAGAAGCTTTTAAGCACGATGAGTTACTTAAATATGCGAAAGATTATTATAGAAAAAAAGGAATTGGACGCCCTACAAAAAAGGATAGACGTAACATAGATGACTATTTAGATGAATCGGAATAACTCTATTCTTTATCTTTGAACTAGAAAATTGGTTTTATGATTAATAAAATTCTCACTCACGAACAAATTCAGCATAAAGTAAAACGTATTGCTTATCAAATTTATGAAGCTAATGTTGAAGAAAGTGAGCTCATCATAGCTGGCATAGAAAGTGGTGGTTTGTCTTTTGCCAAAAAAATAGTTGCGGTCCTTAAAAAGATAACCGATGCCAGAATAGTACTTTGCAAAGTAATCATGGACAAGGAAAACCCTATAGAAAGTGGCGTTACAACATCTTTAGACACAGAAGCGTATAAAAATAAATCTGTTGTTCTTGTTGATGACGTTTTAAATTCGGGCACTACTTTAATTTATGGCGTCCATCATTTTTTAAAAACACCACTTAAACAATTAAAAACCGCTGTTTTAGTTAATAGGAACCATAAAAAATATCCTGTAAAGGCAGATTATAAAGGAATTTCGTTATCTACATCTTTAAACGAACATATAAAAGTAGAATTTAAGCCTAAGAACGATTTGGTTTACTTAGCCTAATGAGTTCTCTATTTCATTAGCAATAGCTTCCACTGATTTTTTATCACAATTAATTGTCTCCGTTGCCATAGCATAAAACATACTTCTTTCAAAAAGGTGTTTTCCAATAAACTCGGGTAGCTCATCATCTAACCTGTTTGCTACTAAAGGTCTTTCAGCCTTTTCCATAATTATTCTTTCTGTTAATGATGGTATGGAATGTTTTAAATAAACAGAATGTGAACTCATTTTTGCAATACTATCCATATTACTACCATAACAGGGGGTTCCTCCACCTGTAGCAAGAACAAAACTTTGCTCATTAGTAAGGAGCTTCTCTAAAACTTGCATCTCTGTTTTTCTAAAAAACAATTCACCTTTAGTTTTAAATATTTCTGTAATCGATAGTCCTACTTCTAATGCTATAGCATCATCTAAATCAATAAAATCTATTTCTAAAGATTTAGCTAAAAATTTACCAATAGTGGTTTTTCCACTAGCCATATAGCCTACTAATACTACCTTCATCCCTACTATTTGTTGTTTAATTTAAAAAAAAACAAATTTATTATTAATTCAGGTTGAAAAATGAATTAATTGATATTATATTTGCACCCGCTTTAAGGCAATAGCTAAATTACAAAAGCGAAAATGACCTGATAGCTCAGTTGGTAGAGCATCTCCCTTTTAAGGAGAGGGTCCTGGGTTCGAGCCCCAGTCAGGTCACTTAACCTCTAAATAGTTAAATCTAATTAGAGGTTTTTTTATGCTTAAAATCTAAAGATGAGAAGTTTATGCTGAGTGTACTGGAGGTAAAATCTTGTTAGTTTATATAAACCATCCCTATATTCTTTAAAGATTAAACCAATTTAAAATTATAACTAAAGTATAGTACTATTTTACTTATTTTTACCGCCCATTTATAAAGCCCACGTGGTGGAATTGGTAGACACGCTACCTTGAGGGGGTAGTGTTCGTAAGGACGTGCTGGTTCGACTCCAGTCGTGGGCACTTAAACCCCCAAAATGTAATTACATTTTGGGGTTCTTTTTATAAATTTCTACTTAAAAAAGAAAAACGAAACCCTTTTAGCAATCAATAAATTTTAACGTGAGTTTTAAAAAAAATCATAGTATTAATTGTAAGTTTGTTTAACGATTATATCAAAAATGTGAACAACGTTAAAAAACATTTTAGTATTCGCGATTTAGAAAACCTCTCTGGTATTAAAGCACATACCATAAGAATCTGGGAAAAAAGGTATAATTTATTAAATCCAGAACGCACCACTACAAATATTAGAACCTATAGCCTTAAAAGCCTGCAAAAGCTCCTTAATGTAACACTTCTTTATAATAATGGTTTTAAAATATCTAAAATATCTAAAATACCAGAAAGTGAGATACCTGTAATTGTTAGAGAGATTGTCGCAAAAAATAGTCATAAAAGCCACGCCATAAATGCTTTTAAACTAGCTATGATAAATTTTGATCAAAGCTTATTTCTTACTACTTATAATAGCTTATCAAGAGAACTTACTTTTAGAGAAATTTTTAATCAAATCTTTATTCCATTATTAAATGAATTAGGGCTTTTATGGCAAACAGATACGATAAGCCCATCTCACGAGCATTTTATAACTCATTTAATTAAACAAAAAATATTTATAAATACAGAGAAGATTCAAATAAATGAACCCTCTAAAAAAGACAAAGTTTTTGTTTTATTCTTACCAGAAAACGAAATACATGAATTAGGACTTTTATACTTAAATTATGAAATTAGTTTAAAAGGCTACAAATCTATATATCTTGGGCAAAGCATGCCTATTGAAAATCTCGTGGATTTATTAAAATATTACCAAAACATACACTTTGTTTCTTACATTACAGTTGCTCCAAACAAAGATTCCTTAAAAAAATATATAGCAGAATTTTCTAAAAATTTACGAGATACAAATAATTCTAAATTATGGATTCTTGGGTATCAAATACAACATTTACAACAAACAACTTTACCAGAATATGTAAAAACATTTAGCTCCATTGAGAGATTAACAAATGTGCTTTAAGTTAGGTTTTAAAAAATAATGAAAGACATAGCAATAATAGGTTCTGGATTCTCGTCGCTTTCTGCAAGTTGCTATTTAGCTAAAAAAGGGTATACCGTATCTATTTTCGAAAAAAATAATACAATAGGAGGTAGAGCAAGACAATTAAACAAGGATGGTTTTACATTTGATATGGGCCCCAGTTGGTACTGGATGCCAGATATTTTTGAAAAGTTCTTTAGTGCCTTTGAGAAAAAACCATCTGATTATTATTCACTAGAAAAACTTGACCCTGCGTACAAAATTTTCTTTTCGGATGACATTATTACCATTGGAGATTGCATGGATAAAATCTGTGTAGAATTTGAACGGATTGAGTCTGGAAGCGCAAAACATTTAAAGGCTTTTATAAAAAAAGCGCAAACCAATTACGATATCGCCATTAATAAAATAGTTTTAAAGCCAGGACTCTCCCCTTTAGAGCTTGTAACTAAAGATACTGTTTTACGTGTAGATCAATTTTTTAAAACAATAAGCCAAGAAGTAAGAAAGCGATTTAAAAACCCTAAACTTATTTCTACTTTAGAATTTCCCGTGCTTTTTTTAGGTGCCAAACCAAATAATACCCCCTCCTTCTATAGTTTTATGAATTTTGCAGATTTTGGCTTAGGCACTTGGCACCCAAAAGGTGGTATGTACAAGGTTATTGAAGCTATGGGGAGTTTAGCAACAGAACTTGGCGTTAAAATACATACAAATAGTCCTGTCGAAAAAATTTTAGTAACTAAAAGAAAAGCATCAGGCCTAATAATAAAAGGTAAATCTTTTAAGGCAGATATCGTAATAAGCGGGGCAGATTACCATCACTCAGAAACGCTTCTAGATAAAGAACTTAGACAGTACACCGAGAACTATTGGAATAAAAAAACTTATGCTCCATCTTCACTATTGTTTTATGTAGGTTTTAATAAGAAAGTAAAAAATGTAAATCATCATAATTTATTTTTTGACACAAATTTTGAAAAACATGCTCAAGAAATTTATGATACACCACAATGGCCAACCGACCCACTCTTTTACGCTAATTTTCCATCTGTATCAGATAGTAGTATGGCTCCAGCAGACTGCGAAACAGGTTTTTTCCTTATACCTATAGCTCCAGGTTTAGAAGATACAGATGCCTTAAGAAATCAATATTTTGATATTATTCTTAAAAGATTTGAAAAACGTACACAGCAAAGCATTAAAAATAACATTATATTTAGAGAGAGCTTTTGCGTGAAGGACTTTATTGAAGAATATAATTCTTATAAAGGCAATGCATACGGCATGGCAAACACCCTGTCTCAAACCGCTTTTTTAAGGCCAAACCTAAAGAGTAAAAAAGTAACTAATTTATTCTTTACCGGACAGCTTACCGTTCCTGGCCCTGGAGTTCCGCCCGCTCTCATATCTGGAAAATTAGTCGCAGATTTAATAACAAAAAACGCTAGATAAAATGAAATCTATTTTTGATAATGTATCATACAACTGTAGTAAATTGGTAACGCAATCATATAGCACTTCTTTTTCTTTAGCTACAAAAATGCTTGCCACTTCTATTAGAGGTGACATATACAATATATACGGTTTTGTACGCTTTGCGGACGAAATTGTAGATACTTTCCATGATTATAACAAAGAAATTCTTTTTAATGATTTTGAAGCTGAACTTGAAAAAGCATTAAAAGATAAAATAAGTCTAAACCCAATTCTTAATTCTTTTCAACACACCTATCATAAGTATGATATCCCACATCACTTAGTCGCTTCTTTTATGAAAAGTATGCGAATGGATTTGAAGAAAAAGAAATACGAGACTACAGCCGAATACAAAGACTATATCTATGGGTCTGCAGATGTAGTTGGCTTAATGTGCCTTTGTGTTTTTGTAAAAGGGAATGAAAAAAAGTATGAAGATTTAAAAGAGTCGGCAATGGCGCTGGGTTCGGCTTTTCAAAAAGTAAATTTTCTTCGTGATTTAAAAACTGATTATGACCTTTTAGAACGTTCCTATTTTCCGAATACTAATTTATTAGAATTGGATGAGGCTTCTAAAAAACGAATTGTTGATGAAATTAAAGCTGACTTTAAATTAGGATATTCTGGTATAATTAAACTGCCAGTTGAGGCTAAATTTGGTGTTTATACAGCATATAAGTATTACCATAAATTGCTACAAAAGTTACAAAAAACGCCACCTCTTGAAATAAAAAACACTAGAATAAGAGTACCTAACTACCAAAAGTTTGGACTCTTAGCAAAATCGTATATCAACTATAAATTACAATTAGTTTAAATGAAAATTATTATTGGAGTTGCTATTTTCTTAGGGATTTTTGCAGTAATGGAATTTATGGCTTGGTTTACACATAAATACATAATGCATGGTTTTTTATGGAATCTTCACCAAGATCATCATAAAAAAGATCACGACTCGTGGTTTGAAAGAAATGATGCTTTCTTTGTTTTCTATGCTATTATAAGTATGACATTTTTTTATTTGGGGGCAGAAACAAGTTTTTGGTACGGATGGCCATTAGGGCTTGGTATTCTAGCCTATGGTATAGCCTATTTTATAGTCCATGATATTTTTATACACCAAAGGTTTAAATTATTTAGAAACGCGAACAACTGGTATGCTAGAGGCGTAAGGAGGGCTCACAAGATACACCATAAACATTTAGGCAAAACAGATGGTGAGTGCTTTGGAATGCTAGTAGTCCCCTTTAAATACTTTAAAAACAATTAATCTTCATTAAGCAAATTGTCTAATAAATCTCTAACCTTTTTAGAGTTCCAATCGGCTACACCTACTTCTTTTATAACAATATCACCTTTTTTATTAATAATAAAGGTTGTGGGTAAACTTGATGACTTAAGTTCTTCTGGGGTTTTGGTTTGTTTAAAATATACAGGAATATGGTAATCTTTCTTTTCTAAGTAAGATTTAACTTTATCTTTATCGTCATTTGCTAAAAAAACAAATTCTACTTTATCTCCATAATCTTTATTTAACTCTACTAAACTTGGCATTTCTGCTATGCAAGGTGGACACCATGTAGCCCAATAATTAAGGAATATAACTTTGTCTGTATGCTCAATAAAATTACTTTGTTTGCCATTACTATCTGTTAGGTACCAATTATAGTTTGAAAGCTTTATATATGATTCTTTTTTTTCTATAGATGGAGAAAACGAAAGAAGACGCATTACTTGTACCCTTGCATGAAAACCAATAGGGGTAAATAAAAACAACAACAATATTACAATCCATATAATATCAGATAGTTGTCCTTTTTTTAACTTCATATCTCTTTATTTTGATATTAAGTCGTCTAAAAGATTACGTACCTTAACGGTATCCCAATCTGCAATACCTCCTTTATCAATGATTATATTCCCATCTTTATCTATTATATAAGAATGTGGTGGTTTCTCTGGCACTTTAACCGAAGATTTATCCCCTATGATTAAATAGGTAACTGGAAAATGAAAATCGTTCTTTTCCATAAATTCTTCAACAGGTTCTCTTTCTTCATTAGTAATAATATAAAAATCTACTTTATCATTATAATCGTCATATAAATTCTGAACACTTTTGAGTTCAGCTTCTGAAGGCAAACGCCATGATGCATAAAAATTTATAAAAATTACTTTTCCTTTAGACCTATCAAAATTGAAAAAATTCCATTCCGCATCTTTTAATCGCCAAGAATAATCTGTGATTTTTTTTCTATCTACTTCTGGAACAATGGGTGGTGAAAATGAGAAAATTTGATTTAAAAATAGTTTCCCATAATGACCTAATGGGGTAATAAAAAAAGAGAGAATAAAAAGGATAATTACTACATTTAAAACTGTCTTTTTTCTATTTTTCATTAACCGAAAAGTATTTTATAAAAAAAACTCCTGAAAGCTTTCAGGAGTTTTTTTTATACTATTAATTAGTTAAGCATTTTCTTTTTTAATAACATTTAAAGCAGAACCCTCTTTAAACCAATTTATTTGTGCTTTGTTGTATGTATGATTAGCAAGGATTGAATCTTTACTACCATCTTTATGAACAACTTCTAAGGTTAATGGCTTACCTACTGAAAAGTCTGCAATATCAACAAAGTTAAAAGTATCATCTTCTTGTATTAAATCGTAATCACTTTCATTAGCAAAAGTTAAACCTAACATCCCTTGTTTTTTAAGGTTTGTTTCGTGAATACGAGCAAAAGATTTCACCAAAACAGCCGCTACACCAAGGTGTCTAGGTTGCATTGCCGCATGTTCTCTTGAAGAACCTTCTCCATAATTATGGTCGCCTACAACTATTGATTTAATACTTTTTGCTTTATAAGTTCTTTGTGTATCAGGCACAGAACCATATTCTCCTGTCAATTGACTTTTTACAAAATTTGTTTTCTTATTGTATGCATTTACAGCACCTATAAGCGTATTATTTGCAATATTATCTAAATGACCTCTATAACGTAACCATGGTCCTGCCATAGAAATATGATCTGTAGTACATTTGCCAAATGCTTTTATAAGAAGTTTTATACCTTGAAGATCTTGTGGTTTCATTGGTATAAAAGGCTCTAAAAGTTGTAACCTATCTGAGCTCTTTGACACTACTACTTGAACTCCACTACCATCTTCCATTGGAGGTACAAAACCAGCATCTTCAACTTCAAATCCTTTTGGTGGTAACTCCCAACCTGTTGGCTCATCAAATTTAACTTCTTCGCCATTTTCGTTAATTAGAGTATCCGTTATTGGATTAAAATCTAATCTTCCAGCCACAGCTATTGCTGCTGTTATTTCAGGTGAAGCAACAAATGCATGCGTATTAGGATTACCATCTGCACGCTTAGCAAAGTTTCTATTAAAAGAATGTACAATACTATTTTTAGGTGCATTTTTAGGGTCTTCATATCTTGCCCATTGGCCTATACAAGGTCCACAAGCATTAGTGAAGATTTTTGCATCTAATCTTTCAAAAATATTTAAAATCCCGTCGCGTGCTGCCGTATATCTTACTTGCTCAGAACCAGGGTTTATTCCTAAGTCAGCCTTTATTTTTAAACCTTTATCAATGGCTTGCTGCGCAATTGAAGAAGCTCTTGATAAATCTTCATAAGAAGAGTTTGTACAAGAACCTATTAAACCCCACTCTACTTTTAATGGCCATTCATTTTTTGATGCCTTTTCGGTCATTGTAGAACCTACAGCTGTTGATAAATCTGGTGTAAATGGTCCATTTAATAATGGTCCTAATTCAGAAAGATTAATTTCTATTACCTGATCAAAATATTGCTCTGGGTTTGCATAAACTTCATCATCAGCAGTTAAATGCTCTTTAACCGCATTAGCGGCATCTGCAACATCTGCTCTGTCTGTAGCACGTAAATAACGCTCCATAGACTCATCATAACCAAAAGTAGAAGTTGTTGCTCCTATTTCTGCACCCATATTACATATAGTACCTTTACCTGTACAAGACAATGCCTTTGCGCCAGGACCAAAATATTCTACAATGGCACCTGTACCTCCTTTAGCAGTAAGAATTTCTGCAACTCTTAAAATAACATCTTTAGGAGCCGTCCATCCAGAAATTTTACCTGTTAATTTAACACCTATAAGCTTTGGAAATTTAAGTTCCCATGCCATACCTGCCATTACGTCTACAGCATCTGCACCACCAACTCCAATAGCTACCATTCCTAAACCACCTGCATTTACAGTGTGTGAATCTGTTCCTATCATCATCCCTCCAGGGAAAGCATAATTTTCAAGTACTACTTGATGTATAATACCTGCACCAGGTTTCCAAAAACCAATACCGTATTTATTAGATACAGATTCTAAAAAATTAAAAACCTCAGCACTTGTATTATTAGCAGATTTTAAATCTGCAGCAGCACCACTCTTTGCTTGTATTAAGTGATCACAATGAACCGTAGTTGGTACAGCAACTTTTGGTTTGCCAGCTTGCATAAATTGTAACAAAGCCATTTGCGCTGTAGCATCTTGACAAGCTATACGATCTGGTGCAAAATCTACATAATCTTTACCTCGAGCAAAAATTTTATTTGGGTTTCCGTCCCATAAATGAGAGTACAATATTTTTTCTGCTAAAGTCAAAGGCTTTCCTACCAATTTTCTAGCCGCATCTACTCTATCTCCCATAGTAGAATAGACTTTTTTAATCATTGCTATATCAAATGCCATTTTTCTATATTTTTTGAAGGTTAATTGTTGTTAAATTTACAAAATACAATTCGGGGTATAAAATTTAAAATTACCTATTCACCGAAAATTTAATGAAATATATAAAAGAATCAATTATTTAGAAAACTAAAACAAGTTTTCAATAATAGTTTCTTCTGTAATACCTTCGGCCTCTGCCTTATAATTTTTAAGAATACGGTGTCTTAATATCCCAATAGCTACCGCTTTAACATCTTCAATATCTGGAGAAAACTTGCCACTAATTGCAGCGTGCGCTTTTGCTGCTAAAATTAAGTTTTGAGATGCTCTTGGACCTGCTCCCCAATCAATATAATTTTTTACAAACTCTGAAGCACCTTCAATATTAGGTCTTGTTTTATGTACTAATCGTACCGTATAATCTATAACATTATCAGGCACAGGAATACGTCTTACTAAACTTTGTACTTCGTTTATAGCAGCTGCACTAAAAAGTGTGTTTAATACCACATTGTTATCTGATGTGGTCGTTTTAACTATATTTATTTCTTCTTCTACCGAAGGATAGGTAAGTTTTATAGCGAACATAAAACGATCTAATTGCGCTTCAGGTAAAGGATATGTACCTTCTTGCTCAATAGGGTTTTGAGTGGCTAAAACAAAATAAGGAAGGTCTAGCTTATGTTGTACACCTGCAATAGTAACCGCCCTTTCTTGCATTGCTTCTAATAAAGCAGCTTGGGTTTTAGGAGGAGTTCTATTAATCTCATCTGCTAATATAATATTTGCAAATACAGGTCCTTTTATAAATTTAAAATTTCGGTTTTGATCCAAAACTTCACTACCTAAAATATCACTAGGCATTAAATCTGGTGTAAACTGAATACGCTTAAAATCTAATCCTAAAGTTTGGGCAATAGTATTAACCATTAAGGTCTTAGCCAAACCAGGAACTCCTATTAATAGGGCGTGTCCACCTGTATAAATTGAAAGTAAGATTTGGTTAATAACTTCATCTTGACCGACTATAATTTTTGAAATTTCGCTTTTTAAAGCTTGGTGTTTTTTAACCAGATTCTTAATAGCTTCTACGTCTGACATATTTTATTTTTTCACCCAATTGTTGGTAAAATCGCAATCTTTATTGCCTGCATCTAAATGAATATATGTATCTTTTATATGCTCACTCAACCATTCTTTAATAGCCTTAAATTGTTTTTCACGTAAAGCTAATTCTTGTATTTTAAGATAATCTTGAGCGAAATCTGCTCTATGCTCATCATACCTATTAGTGATTTTCATAATCTTAAATTTAGGTGCTCCACCTCTTGGATCATTTTCTCTAATAGGTCGTGATATTTCATTATCTTTTAAATCCCTAATCTGATTGTATAAAGTAGGATCCATTTTGGTGAGTTCAAACTTAGAACCAAAATCAATAGGGTTTCTAAGAATACCGCCGTCATTTTTAGTTTCTTTTTCATCAGAAAAATTAAGTGCAGCCTCCTCAAAGGTATACTTACCTGCTATAAGTTGATCTCTAATTTTATCTAGTTCTTTAGAAGCTTCTTTCATAGCATTATCGGGGATTTCAGGTATCATTAAAATATGCCTTAAATCTAATTCTCTCCCTCTTATTTTCTCAACTAATATAATATGATAGCCATACTGTGTCTTAAACGGTTCAGATATTTCTCCTTCTCTAAGACTAAATGCTACATCTTTAAATTCTTTTACAAAAGGTGTAGAACGGGTAACAGAATAAAACCCACCATTAGCTCTAGAAGGCTCATCTCTTGTATTTAAAACAGCTTTAACTCTAAAACTAGAGCCATTTTCTTCTACATCCTGTTTTATACGTTTAAGTCTATCAATTATTTTTTGCTCTTCTTCTTCTGGTGCTTTTGGTTGTTTAACAATTTGAGCTATTTCTAGTTCTGCGCCAAATATTGGGCGCTCGTCTTCGGGTATTTTATAAAAAAATTGCCTTACTTCTTCTGGAGTAACTTCAATTTCACTCGTAATTTTAGTTTGCATTTTTTCAGAAAGAAGACGTAATTTATTTATTTCAAAAAGTTCAGATTTAAAGCTTTCAATATCTGGCTTATTATAATATTTAAGCACCTTATCTATAGATCCTACTTGCTGAACTAGTTGTTGAATCTGTCTATCGCCATTTCCATTAACTTCATCATCAGATACTAGCAAACTATCTTGTACAGCTTGATGCGCATACAAACGATCTTCCATTAATTTACCTAACAATTGGCAATGGGTAATATTCTCAGTTGAAGCACCTTGTGTTTTTAAATCAATTAAGGTTTTTTCTACATCAGAATCTAGAATAACATAATCACCAATTACAGCAGCGATTCCATCTAATTTTACCCTTTTAGCAATAACAGTATCTTTTTCTACCGTTACAAGATCAGTTGTTATTTCTTCTTCAGCAACTGCGGTTGAATCTGCTTGACCAAAAGCCATAGCAGCAATCAGTAACAAGGGTATCCATATTATTTTTTTAGTCTTTTTCATAAACTTCGAATTCTTTTTCTTTTATAGCTTCATCAATAATTTCAGTCTCTATTTTTTTTATCTGCATACGCCTTCTTCTATTCATGATAATCTGTTTAATATCTGGAGTCACATAAGACATTGGTGCTATATCATTTACATACAATACCTTATTGACTTTACCCAAATATACCCCCATTGAATCTTGCAATTCAAAAAATTGTGATTTTTTTAAGTACTTATCTTCATTAATAGAGGTTAATGGCGATATTTCTTCAATTAATCTAGACATGCTTACCCAGATAGAATCATTAAAATGCAACTTTTTAAATTGTACCGCTATAGAGTCTAAATAGTCTTTATCTTCTTTTTTAAAGTTCTTTAATTTAGTTTTAATCTCTTGCTTATTTAAGAACTGTAATGGTAGAGCTACGAAGCGTAATTGCACAAGTTTCTCTCTAAGCTTAAAGTTCTCTTTTTCTAGACTGTAAAACCCTTTTAATTCTGACTCTGATATAACTGTATCTAAAGATTGTTGTACTAATGCCTCTAAATAAGCCTTTGTATAAAGATCTGTTTTATAATTACTTACCAGTTTATTATATGCTGCTAATTTTTCTTGAGGTAAGTTAATTTTAGATTTTCCTAGTAAAAGTTCTTTTGAAGCCCAATTGTTTATATAATTAACCACAAAAGCCGCGCTATCCCGCTTAGACATACCAGACGGAATTAATCCCTCAATATCTTCTTTATACAAATAAGTGTCGCCTACTCTCGCTAATGATTCCTTTTTTGTTTCATCTTTAAAAAAAGTACTGCATGAACTTAAAATACATACTGCTCCAAAACAAAAAAAGTAAGCTATTTTATTATTTAAAAAAATCATTCCGCAAAAATAACAATAAGTTAAAGTCGTGCAAGCTATCTTTAGAAGCATTATTACTTTTTAGGCTTAAATTTACAATAACATATACAAGCAATGTTAGATAAAAAAATAAAATTAATCTGGGATTTTAGAGGACCTACAGCAGCCAAAACAGCTGAACACCATACAAAACACCTTAACGAATATATCCAGAGCGAAAAATTAAAATTTAATATTAGTGGGTTCTCTCGTACAAATGAGATGCATAGTATTGCATTTTTGGTAGTTGCCGAATTTGAAATGTTAAGGGTTAGAGATATGCTTAAACCACATAGAGGTGAAATTTATAATGATTAAAAAACATACTTGTTTATTTTATTTTGGAATCGTTATTCTAATCTCTTCTTGTTCTAAAACGATTCAAAAGAATCCTTTGAAACGTGCTTTAGCTTCTAAAGACATTAGAATAAAAAGAGTGATGGATAGTCTTGAACAATATGAAATTCAAATACGATACACGCAGATTGATAGAAAAAATGATAGCATCTTGTTTACAGACTTCGACTTTCAGCTTAATAGTAATAATTATTTTTACCCAGCAAGCACTGTTAAATTACCTGCTTCTATTGCCGCCCTAGAAAAGTTAAATGAAATAGATTCATTAGATAGAAATTCTAAATTTTATATTGAAGGGGATAGTACAGAAACTACTTTTGCCAAAACAATCGAAGCTATTTTTGCTGTTAGTGATAATTCTGCGAATAATAAACTGGTCGAATTTTTAGGTTTCGATAACATAAATGCGAGAATGCAAAAAAGGGGAATCCAACCGATTAGAATTTCTCACAGATTATCTACTTCTAATGCAGACGATGTTACTACCAAACCATTAGTGCTTTATCTAAACGATAGTACAATAGCTACATCAAAACCTATTATAAATAAAAGTGCTACTGCTTTAACCTTAAATCGTATAAAAAAAGGAAAAGGATTTTATGAAGGTGATTCTTTGCACCAAGAACCTTTTGATTTTAGTTTAAAAAATTATTACCCTATTATTTCACAACATGAATTACTTAAAAGAATTATTTTTCCTAAAAATTTTCCAAAAAAACATTGTTTTAATCTTAGTGAAAATCAGCATGATTTTTTGCTAAACGCTATGAGTACTTTGCCTAAAGATATTGGTTATGATAGCAAAACATTTTATGACAGTTACGCTAAATTTTTTATGTATGGTGATTCTAAAGAACCCATCCCTAACAATATAAAGATATACAACAAAGTAGGTTACGCCTATGGCACACTTACAGATTGTGCTTATATAAAAGATGCTAAAAACAATGTAGATTTTATGCTAACTACCACCATCTTAGTTAACAAGGACAGTATTTATAATAATGACAATTACGAGTATGATACTATTGGGATTCCCTTTTTAGCGCAATTAGGTCGTGAATTGTATAAGATATCTTTAGAAAGCAAAAATTAATGCTATATGTGACTTTTTAATCTTAATTGGTTCTTACCTACATACCAACTATGATTATTAAGACCTTATGAAAAAACTAGTAGCTGAATTTATTGGAACATTGTGGCTTGTTTTTGCTGGATGTGGCAGTGCAGTTTTAGCGGCTGGTTTTCCTGAACTAGGCATTGGTTTTTTAGGTGTATCACTTGCTTTTGGCCTTAGCGTTGTAACTATGGCATATGCTATAGGACATATATCTGGATGTCATTTAAACCCTGCCGTATCTATTGGTTTAGCTGTAGGAGGTCGTTTTGATAAAAAAGATTTAATCCCATACATTATTGCCCAACTAATGGGTGCCATCTTTGGAGCTGGTATTCTTTATCTTATTGTAACTGGCAAAAATGAAATTGAAATTGGCAATTTTGCAGCAAATGGTTTTGCAGAACATTCTCCTGGAGGGTATGATATGCTGTCTGCCTTTATAATTGAAGCTGTATTAACTTTTTTCTTTTTAATTATTATACTAGGAACAACACATTCTAAAGCTCCAAAATATTTGGCAGGTTTAGCTATAGGTCTAGGACTTACGTTAATACATTTAATAAGTATACCTGTAACCAATACATCTGTTAACCCTGCTCGTAGTACTAGTCAAGCTCTATTTGCAGATGGCTCTTGGGCCATTCCACAATTATGGCTATTCTGGGTTGCTCCAATAGTTGGTGCAGTCTTAGCAGGCATTTTATACAACTTTATTTCCCCCGAAAAAGAATAGTTTTGTTATTAGTCTAGGTTTACCTACACCCCCCTATAGGGTAGGCCTGGACTATATTTTTACAGGTTCACCGTATAAATCGAAATCTGCAGCAGATACAATTTTAATAGTAGTAAAATCTCCTATTTTAACATAGTGCTTTGTAGCATCTATTAAAACTTCATTATCAACATCGGGTGAATCAAATTCTGTACGGCCAACAAAATAATTACCTTCTTTACGGTCAATAATACATCGAAATGTTTTGCCTATTTTTTCTTGATTAAGTTCCCATGAAATTTGAGATTGAATTTCCATAATTTCATTAGCGCGTTGTTGCTTAACATCCTCTGGAACATCATCAACCAAATTATAAGCATGTGTATTCTCTTCATGGCTATAGGTAAAACAACCTAAGCGTTCAAAACGCATTGCTGCAACCCAATCTCTTAAGGTTTTAAAATCTTCTTGCGTTTCTCCAGGATACCCAACTATTAAAGTTGTTCTAATTGTCATACTAGGCACTGCGGCTCTAAACTCTTGAAGTAGTTTAGTAGTCTTAGCTTGAGTAGTACCCCGACGCATACTTTTTAAAATAGCGTCTGATATATGCTGCAATGGAATATCTATATAATTACAGATTTTTGGCGATTGTTGCATTACTTCTAAAACATCCATTGGAAAACCAGTAGGAAATGCATAGTGCAAACGTATCCATTCAATACCATCAACTTTTACCAATTCTTGTAGTAATTCTGCTAGGTTTCTTTTCTTATATAAATCTAGCCCGTAATAGGTCAAATCTTGTGCAATTAAAATCAATTCTTTAACCCCTTTGGCTGCTAATTTTTCAGCCTCAATAACCAAATTTTCTATTTTTTTACTGCGGTGTTTTCCTCGCATAATAGGTATAGCACAAAACGAACAAGGTCTATCACACCCTTCAGCAATTTTTAAATAAGCATAATTTTTGGGTGTTGTTGTTAAGCGCTCTCCTATAAGTTCATGCTTATAATCAGCTCCTAAAGCTTTTAATAAATTTGGTAAATCACTAGTCCCAAAATACTCGTCCACATTAGGAATTTCTTTTTGTAAATCTGGTTTATAGCGTTCACTCAGACATCCTGTAACAAAAACCTTATCTACATCACCAGCTTCCTTTTTTTGCACGTACTCTAAAATAGTATTTACACTTTCCTCTTTTGCGTTAGCTATAAATCCGCAAGTATTAATAACAACTACATTGCCTTCCTCTTCATGAACAACTTCTTTATCATTAGCCTTAAGTTGACCCATTAGAACTTCTGAGTCATATACATTCTTACTGCATCCTAAGGTAACAATGTTGATTTTGTTCTTTTTAACTGATTTTGTTCGCATGTGTTATTTTAGATAAGGGGCAAAAATACAATGAAAAAGAATACTAGCTAATTGTATTAACTTAGTTATTCTCTAAAAGTGCGCTCCACTTTTTAATATTCTTTTGATTCATTCTAACAAATTCATCTTTACCCAATTCCTTAGCAATAGTTAAAGATTTTTTAGCAGATTCAATAGCATTTTTATAATTACCAAGTTCTGCTTCTACTATAGATTTTACACGATGAATATAATACGTGTCTCCACCTATTTTTATAGCTTTATTTAAATAGGTCAATGACCTTTTAGCATCCTTACCCTGTTCTTGTAGATAACGGGCAGCTTCATAATAGGTTTGTGCAGTTGGGTTTTCTTTTAGTTGTTTAGCGATTTCTAGTTCCATATGCGCATGCGTATCAACCATAAAAGGAATACTCACTATAGTGCTTGCCCAAATCAAATTAAGCTTAGCAGTATTATGAGTAATGGAATCAAAAGTCATTAAAAAATTCTCTTGATGATAAGGTACTTCCTTTGGTTTTACTGTTATCCGAAATAAATCTTCTTCAGGGTTATAATCCTTACGACCATCTCCCCAGTGAGATGTATTTGTATGAAAAGCTATTTGCCATTCTTCTTTTTCTGGAAAAGCATACAAAGCATATGTTCCTTTAGGCAGTTGTTTGCCTAAAATTTCCATATCTGAACTTACACTTATTTTAGTACTCTTATTTGCTCCCACTCTCCATATACGATTATAAGGCACTAAATCTCCATATATTTTACGCCCTCTGGTTGCAGGCCTAGAATATTCGATAGTGATTTTAGACAAACCTACTTCTTGTGTTATAGTAGACAATGGACTTGCCTTTGGATGTTTTATTTGAGAGAATGATACATTTAAAGTGAGTATTATAAAGGATAAGTAGAATACTTTCATTATCACATCTTAAAAAATGAGTCTACAAACTCATATTTATTAAATACCTGTAAATCTTCAATACCTTCGCCAACCCCAATATATTTTACTGGAATTTGAAATTGGTCTGATATACCAATTACAACGCCTCCTTTTGCTGTACCATCTAGTTTAGTAACCGCAAGTGAAGTAACTTCTGTTGCCTTTGTAAATTCTTTAGCTTGCTCAAAAGCATTTTGTCCTGTAGAACCATCTAAAACTAATAAAACTTCATGAGGTGCATCTGCGACAACCTTTTGCATTACACGTTTTACTTTAGAAAGTTCATTCATTAAATTTACTTTATTATGCAATCTACCCGCCGTATCAATTAATACTACATCGGCATTATCGGCGACAGCAGAATTTAAAGTATCAAATGCTACAGAAGCAGGGTCACTACCCATTTTCTGTTTTACAATAGGAACATCTACACGATTTGCCCAAACTTCTAACTGGTCTATAGCTGCAGCTCTAAAAGTATCTCCGGCACCTAATACTACTTTTAAGCCTTTATCTTTAAATTGTTTTGCTAGTTTACCAATAGTAGTGGTCTTTCCCACTCCATTTACGCCTACTACCATTATAACATGTGGTTTGTGTGTTGTGGGCAGTGCAAAGTCAGTGTCTTCACCTACATGCGTTTCGGAAAGTAACCCTGCAATTTCTTCTCGAAGAATCTTATTTAACTCTTCCGTACCCATGTATTTATCTTTGGCAACGCGTTGCTCTATTCGCTCAATAATTTTTAAGGTAGTATTTACCCCAACATCTGAAGTCACTAAAACTTCTTCTAAATTATCTAGAACCTCATCATCTACTTTAGATTTACCAGCAACAGCTTTACTAAGCTTACCAAAAAAACTAGTTTTTGATTTTTCAAGCCCTTTATCTAAGGATTCTTTCTTGTCTTTATTAAATATTTTTTTAAATAGACCCATTCTCTTTTTGGTTATAAATCAAAGATAGCAAAGTACAGTGAGTTTTATAAAACTAAAAAAGCCACTCAAAAGAGTGGCTTTAAAATATTTTTTAAAGTCGCTTATTTACTAGACAACCAATCGTTCACCAATTCTGGCGACATTACAGATTCAACAAATGTATAAGCTCCTGTTTTTGGAGACTTTACCATTTTTATAGCTTTTGTTAATCTTTTTGATTTTCCTTGAAGCGTTGCTACCGTTTTCTTTGCCATGACTTTTTACTTTACTGTCTCTAACTATGAAACTTTATTTAATTTCTTTATGAAGCGTCATACGCTTTAGAATAGGATTAAACTTTTTAATCTCTAATCTATCTGGCGTGTTTTTCTTATTCTTTGTAGTTATATATCTAGATGTACCAGCCATACCTGACTCTTTGTGTTCTGTACACTCTAATATAACCTGAACTCTATTGCCTTTTTTTGCCATCTTCTAAAACTTTTACTTAACAAAACCTTTAGCTCTAGCATCTTTCAATGCAGCAGAGATTCCTTTCTTGTTAATAATTTTAATTCCTTTTGAGGAAACATTAAGCGTTACCCACTTATCTTCTTCGGGGATGTAAAACTTTTTCTTTGATATATTTACATCAAACCTTCTCTTAGTTTTGTTAATAGAGAAAGAGACATTATTACCAAACATCACCTTTTTACCTGTAACTTCACAAATTCTGGACATCTGCCTAACTTTTGAGTTATTTTATTGAGGGTGCAAATTTAGGTATTTCTATTAGACACACAAAATTAAAGCTCAGAAATTTAGAATTTCTTTTTGCAATAATTCAAAGGCTTTATTTACAGATTTTATTACGGTGCGTTCTCTATGGTTTCCCATTGCAAATTTATGTGCAAAATCACCTTTTGGTGTACTTATGGCAATAAAAACTGTACCCACTGGCTCCATAGAATCTCCTTTGCTTGGTCCAGCATTACCTGTAGTTGCTATTGCAAAATCTGTACCCATAAGATGTCTAATATTATTAGCCATAGCAGAAGCTACTTCTTCACTAACCACAGAATGTTTGTCTACAAGGTTTTTATCTACCCCTAATACATTAATTTTAGTTTCTGTAGCATAGCTTACAATAGCACCTTTAAAATACTTTGATGCGCCTGGTACTGACGTTAGTTGTTCTGCTATTTTACCTCCGGTAAAACTTTCGGCAGTAGCAACTGTGAGTCCTTTTTCTGTCAATAAGTTACCAATTGAAACTTCTATACTGTCATCTTCTTCGCCATAAATAATATCACCAATTAAAGCATATAATTTTTTGGTTTCTATAGCTATCATCTCTTCAAGTGCTTCTTTGTCAGTTCCCGT
>CAZLUS010000005.1:25132-27566 GCA_964562775.1 uncultured Flavobacteriaceae bacterium
GGTAGCGATATAAATACAGTATTATCTTTTTCAATCCATAGTCCAGGGGCAGTACCAAATTCATTCTCTAAAACGGTAGCCTTTGTAGGTACTAGAGCTTGCTGTCTATTTAAGTCTGAAATTGGTGTTGTAAAATGTTTTGAAAATAATTCTTCTATATGCGCCAAAACAGCTGCATCTTCTTTTAAGGTATCATTAAAATATTGACATAGCACTTTCTTTGTAATATCATCCTTAGTAGGGCCTAAACCGCCAGTTATAATAACTATTTGAGACCGCTTGTTTGCTTGTTCAAAAGCATCTAAAATGTGTTGTTTATCATCTTGTATAGAAGTTATTTGATAAACTGATACACCAACTTTATTAAGCTCTTTAGCAATAAAAGCAGAATTAGAATCTATAATTTGCCCTATTAAAATTTCATCCCCAATTGTAATTATCTCTGATTGCATGAACTATTTTGTTTTTAAATAGTGTAGTTGAACTAAAAAATAGTTAAGAGGATTATGAAAAAAGGCTAGTAGAGCTATACATCAAAGTCATTGGTAAGCTCAGCGATTACTTGCTCTATGTCTTTTTTTAAAAGAGGAAACTTTTCTTCAATTACATCAAGATTTTCCTCTTTCTTACCCAAAGTTTCAAGTTCTAAAGCAATAGCTCTTGTTTGCTCCATACCTAAAAGATCAACATTAGGTTTTATTTTATGTGACATCTTATATACTTGATCAAAGTTTTTCTCTTTAATGGCCTTCTCTAAGTGTATAAGATCTGCAGGCACTTCTTCTAGAAATACAGAGACCACAGAGACCACAAAATCCTGATCTCCGTCTGCCATTTCATTTAATTTATCTAAGCTATATATCATTACTTTACATTAACCTTAAAAAAGCTTTCACCTTCAATTCTACCCTCAAGATAATCATTAGATACAACTTTACCAACACCTGATGGTGTGCCTGTAAAGATAATATCACCTTTTTTAAGGGTAAAATAGGTAGAAACATATGCAATAATGTCATCTATCTTCCATAACATCAGAGAGGTATCCCCTTTTTGAACGATTTCCTTATTTTTTAACAAGGAAAACTCTAATTTATCTAAATTCTCGTACTTTTTTTTATTCACCCACTTACCAATTACCGCAGCGCCATCAAATCCTTTTGCTTTTTCCCAAGGCAAACCCTTATTTTTTAATTGCGATTGTAGGTCTCGAGCAGTAAAATCAATTCCTAAACTTACCTCATCATAATATTTATGAGCAAATTGCTTTTGAATGTGTTTACCCACTTTTTTAATCTTAATTAGCACCTCAACTTCATAATGTATTTCATTAGAAAACTCTGGAATATAGAAATCTTGTTCTTTTGGCAAAATAGCAGAATCTGGTTTTATAAAAACAACAGGTTCTAATGGTCTTTCGTTTTTAAGTTCTGCTATATGTTCGGTATAGTTTCTACCAATACAAATCAATTTCATGTGCAAGCTAAAATTTAGATATTATCCCTTAGCCACTTTAACACTTATGGCAGGTATAAAGTTTTGATTATTATCTTTTGATTTAACTCTAAAATCGCGCCATTCTCCCATACCGTATATCATTACTTTATAATTTTGATTTTTAGAATATACGCCTCCAAAAGTTGGTGCAAAACGATCTTCGAATTTTTGTTTGTTAGTCAATTGGTCTTTTTCTCCTTGACCATACCAATTATAGGGTATAAAAAGCCATTCTAAACCTACGTAAATTCCTTCTTGAGGGATTTGTATTTTTAAAGCTTTAAGGTCTATTGAAGTATAGTTTTTAGATTTAACAGCTTCTAGAATGATACTTTTTTTTGTTAAATCTCGCTCTGGTTTCTTTGTTTCTGGATTAACACTGTAAAAACGAAGTCTAAACTTAGCTTTATCTCTAGTGAATTCATTTTTCTCTCTAAAGAATACGGTTACCTTTTCTAAATACTTTTTACTAGCACCAATGTTAGGAAAATAAAGTGCCAAAACCCATGGTGTAGACGATGAATCAAAACCACTTGTAATACTATAACTAGAAATTGGATTAAGCACTTGCGATTCTCCCAATTTTTTAGCTACTACAACTTCTTCTAACTCAAAAGTTTCTTCAACCATTTTTAATCTTTTGGCATCAAAAAGTTTACCTGCTAGTAAAATAGTATCCTTATAGCCTAAAGAAGAAACATGTATTTCTTTATCTAGAAAGGTTTTAGATATTTCTATAGCAAATTTACCCTCTTCATTAGAGGATGTACCAGTAAGTGTATTTAAAAAACTAATATTTACATAAGGTATTGGCGTATTGGTTTTCGAGTCAACTACTACACCATCAAAATCTACGTTCTGTCCAAAAGTGAAAGAACAAATACAAATGAAAAAAAACAAAATTCTCATTATAACAACTTATTATTTAATTTACTTA
>CAZLUS010000005.1:27666-32957 GCA_964562775.1 uncultured Flavobacteriaceae bacterium
CCCAATGTTCTTTTTTCCATTTTATGAAAAATAGTCTGTACATCTATAGACATCATATTTTTCATATCGAAATCTACATCAGCTCTTAACATTTCCTCAGCTAAAAGCGGAATATCAAAACGATCAGAATTAAAGCCTCCTAAATCACTGTCTTTAATCATTGCATAAATTTCTTTAGACAATTCTTTAAAGGTAGGTTCGTTAGCCACTTTTTCATTAGAAATACCGTGTACGGCAATTACTTCTGGCGGAATTTCAACTTCTGGGTTTACCAACCAGGTTTTGCTCTCTTTATTACCATTAGGAAAAATCTTTAAAATAGAAATCTCTACAATTCTATCTTTAGCAATATTAATTCCCGTAGTTTCTAAATCAAAAAAACAAATAGGCTTGGTCAATTTCAACTGCATTGTGGCATATTATTTTACACAAAGATAGCTGTTCAATCAAAGTTGACTGCTAGAAGTATTAAAAAGTTGATTATTTGTTGAAATTAAAAAAGGTATACCTAAATTTCTCTATTGATATCCCAAGCCTCTAAATAGTCTGCTACACTTTTAATAAACATACCTCCTAAAGCTCCATTTACAACTCTGTGGTCATAACTATGTGATAAAAACATTTTGCTACGCACACCAATAAAATCTCCATCTGGAGTTTCAATAACCGATGGCATTTTACGAATAGCACCTAATGCCAAGATAGCTACTTGAGGTTGATTAATTATAGGTGTGCCAAAAACGCTTCCAAAAGTACCAACATTTGTAACAGTATAAGTTCCATCCTGTATCTCATCTGGTTTGAGCGCATTATTCCTAGCTCTATTAGCCAAATCATTAATGGTTTTTGCCATACCTACCAAATTTAACTGGTCTGCATTTTTAATTACAGGAACTATTAAATTACCATCTGGTAATGCTGCCGCCATACCAAGGTTTATATTCTTTTTCTTAATAATAGTATCCCCATCTAATGAAACATTAATTAATGGATATTTTTTAATTGCCACTGCAACTGCTTCCATAAAGAGTGGCGTAAAAGTGAGTTTCTCTCCTTCTCGCTCCTCAAAAGCTTTTTTTACTTTGTTTCTCCAATTAACAAGATTGGTTACATCTACCTCTATAAAACTTTGAACATGCGCAGAAGTTGACACACTCTCTACCATATGATGCGCAATTAGTTTGCCCATGCGAGAAAGTGGAATAATTTCATCCCCTCCAGAAACTTTAAGAGGAGCTGACTCTGGTGCTTGTTTATTAGTTTCCTTAACTGGTGAAGCGATAGCAGTTTCTTGTGTTTGTTTTTCGGTAGAAGTTGTATGACTACCATTGGCTATATAAGCTAGAATATCATCTTTAGTTACTCTACCTTCTTTTCCCGTTCCTGGGATGGTGTCTAATTGTGCAATTGAAATGTTTTCTTCTTTAGCTATATTTTTTACTAAAGGAGAATAAAAACGTTCTGAACTTGAAAAATCTTGAACTGGAGCCGTAACCGTTTCTTTTGCTACAGTAACTTGCTGTTCAATTTGAGCTACAGGTGTTTCTATAGGTTTTTCTTCAATTACTCTATCATTACTTATTTCAGTTTCAGCTATTGCATCACCATCTGTTTCAATAACAGCCACTACATCGCCAACTTTTATTACGTCATCAACTTCAAATTTCCTTTCTATTAAAGTTCCCTCTACTTCACTAGGCACTTCAGAATCAACTTTATCTGTAGCAATCTCAAAAATAGCTTCATCCATTTCTATAGTATCGCCTACGTCTTTGAGCCATGTAGTTAGCGTTGCTTCTGCAACACTTTCTCCCATTTGCGGTAATTTCAATTCAAATTTTGACATATTCTTAATTAACGAATGATTTTACGCTTATATTTTGCAAAAATAATAAAACAATGTGCTTATTATTGTTTTTTATCTATTTTGATTACTTTTAAAGTACTTGTAAATATATATTTTAATTCGCTTTTATTGAAGTCTCAAAAGGAACACGGTTTAAAATACTTCTTCCTAAAGTAACTTCATCTGCATATTCTAGTTCATCACCAACAGCTATTCCCCTGGCGATAGTAGAGGTAGCTATATCGAAATCTTCTAATTGTTTGTAAATATAAAAATTAGTAGTATCTCCTTCCATCGTGGAACTTAAAGCAAAAATAAGTTCGTTTACTTCACCCGACCTTACACGTTTTACCAAAGAAGCAATATTTAAATCTTGAGGTCCTATACCTTCCATTGGAGATATTTTACCCCCTAAAACATGATATAAACCTTGATATTGCGACGTATTCTCTATAGCCATTACATCTCTTATATCTTCTACAACACAGACTAAACTTTTGTCGCGTTTAGGATTAGCACATATTTCACATAAGGCCGTGTCTGATATATTATAACAAGAACTACAAAAATTAATATCTTCTCTTAACTTAAGCAAAGCACCAGTTAAAAATGCAGTGCGTTCTTTGGGTTGCTTTAATAAATGTATTACTAACCTAAGTGCCGTTCTTTTACCAATACCTGGTAATTGAGACATTTCGTATACTGCGTTTTCTAGAAGTTTAGAAGAATATTCCATTACTACAAAATTACACTTTTACAGCTATCAAAATAGCTTTTTGTATTTTGCGTGCAAATAGATTTTATGTCTGCTATTCAAATTTTATTACTTATTGGAGGGTATTTTTTAGTACTTATCTTCATATCATACATCACAGGAAAAAACGATTCGAATACAGACTTTTTTAAGGCTGGAAAAAAATCACCTTGGTATTTAGTTGCCTTTGGTATGGTTGGCACCTCTCTTTCTGGAGTAACTTTTATTTCTGTGCCAGGCTGGGTAGAAGCTTCAGAATTTAGTTACATGCAAGTTGTTTTAGGCTATTTGGTAGGCTATTTTGTGGTGGCTTTTGTTTTATTACCTATCTATTACAGACTAAACTTAACTTCTATCTATGAATATCTCTTAGATAGATTTGGCTATATAAGCCATAAAACCGGCGCATTTTCCTTTTTTGTTGCCCGTGTTTTAGGTGCCGCTTTTAGACTATATTTAGTAGCCATAGTATTGCAACAATTTGTTTTTGATGATTTAGGAGTGCCGTTTGAGATAACGGTGGTTATTTCTATTGCGCTGATATGGATATACACGAATCGTGGAGGAATAAAAACAATTGTTTGGACAGATACCTTACAAACCGCATTTATGATTGCGGCTGTTCTCTTATCCATTATTCTCATTAATAGAGAATTGGATTGGAGCTTTGGAGAATTCTTAGCTTCTGATGAGCTAAAAAACTACAATAAATTTCTTTTTACAGACAGTTTGCTCGCCAAGAATCATTTTATAAAATCTTTTCTTGGTGGTATGTTCATCACCATTTGTATGACAGGGTTAGACCAAGATATGATGCAGAAAAACTTGACTTGCAAAAACCTAAAAGATGCACAAAAGAATATGGTTTCCTTTAGTTTTGTTTTGGTGGGCGTTACCTTCCTTTTTATGTTGCTGGGTGCTTTACTATTTATCTACAGCAAACAAAATGAAATTGGTATCCCATTAATGGATGGGTCTCCAAAAACCGATTTACTTTTTCCTGAAGTAGCTCTAAATAGTGGATTAGGTCTTACACTGGCTATTACATTTATGCTAGGTTTAATAGCTGCGGCTTACAGTAGTGCTGATAGCGCATTAACTGCCTTAACCACCTCTTTTTGTGTAGATTTTTTAGACTTAGATAAAAAAACGGAGTTAACGCAAAAAAAGATTCGTAAAAAAACCCATATTGCCATGAGTTTTCTTTTGATTTTAGTTGTTATTTCATTTAAATACCTCTTAAGCAAAAATGTAATTGATAGCCTTTTAATTGTAGCCGGGTACACTTATGGACCGTTGCTAGGGCTTTTTGCTTTTGGCATATTCACCAAACATAAAATTAAAGACAAGTACGTGTGGCTTGTTGCTATACTGTCTGTAATTTCGATAGCAATTATTGGTAATGTTGACTCCAAGTTCTTAGGAGGTTATTTTGTGGGTTATGAATTATTACCACTAAACGGTCTACTCACCTTTATTGGTTTATGGTTGATTAGAGATAAAACTAATAGTAAAGCAACAAGTTAAAGCTTAAGTCGTGTAAAAAACATACTTCCTGCATTAAAGCATTAACGTTAAACTTTTGTAAAATAATAGCTTGTTATTCTTTTGTGAACTTTTGTACTTAATTTTATTAAAAATTAAAACAGATGAAACATTTATTATACACCTTTTTAGTTCTTTCAATAGTTGCAAACACTAATAAAAGCAATGCTCAATCCAATTCACAACCTAAAGAATTAGGCAAAGTAACATGGCTAAGAGACTATGACAAAGCCATAGCATTAGCAAAAAAAGAACAAAAAGATGTTTTCATCTTATTCCAAGAAGTACCTGGCTGTAGTACTTGTCGTAACTACGGACAGAACGTATTAAGCAATCCCTTAATGGTTGAAGCTATTGAAAATTCTTTTATCCCATTAGCTATTTACAATAACAAAGGTGGAAAAGATAAAGTAATACTAGATAAGTTTAATGAGCCTAGTTGGAATAACCCTGTGGTACGTATCATAAATACAAAAGGAGAAAATGTAGTAAAAAGAGTGAGTGGGGATTATTCTGCAAAAACTTTACAAAAAAGAATGGTCCAAGCCTTAGAATCTTATGGAAATACAATTCCTGATTATTTAAAATTACTAGGTCAAGAATTAGCAGCATCAGGAAAGTCTAAAGAGAAATATTTTAAAATGTATTGTTTTTGGACTGGAGAAAAACAATTGGCTAAGGTAGATGGAGTGTTGAGCACCCAATCTGGTTTCATGAATGGCGAAGTAGTAAAAGTAACTTATAACCCTGCTGTTGTAGACGAAGCCGCTTTAGATTCTTATGCTAAATCTAACAGTTTTAAACCCGTAGATGAAAGCAGAACATACAGACCAGCATCTAATGATATTCATTATTATTTAAAACATACAGATTACAAATATGTACCACTTACAGAGCTGCAGCAAACCAAAATAAATAGTGCTGTTGGTAGTGGCAAAAGAGCAGATAAATTCCTTTCACCAAAACAAAGAGAATGGCTTTCAAAAATTACTAGCGGAAAAATTAAAAAGGAGAAAAATCTTTTAAATATGCCTTTTAATGATGCTTGGGATTATATGGATAAGAAATTGGCAGTTGCTGTAGCCAGTAGATAGCTCGCTCAAACTAATATTGCCCTATACTTAAAAGTACGAGTGTGCAAGCCAC
>CAZLUS010000006.1:0-8004 GCA_964562775.1 uncultured Flavobacteriaceae bacterium
GTCGTATGCCATCTGCAGTAGGTTACCAACCTACATTAGCAACAGAGATGGGTGCTATGCAAGAACGTATTACATCAACAAAGAAAGGTTCTATTACATCGGTACAAGCGGTATATGTACCTGCTGATGATTTAACGGATCCTGCACCGGCAACAACTTTTGCGCATTTAGATGCTACAACAGTACTATCGCGTAAAATTGCAGAGCTTGGTATTTACCCAGCAGTAGACCCATTAGATTCTACATCACGTATTTTAACTGCAGATATTTTAGGGAATGACCATTATGGTTGTGCACAAAGAGTAAAAGAGTTATTACAACGTTATAAAGAGCTTCAAGATATTATTGCCATTCTTGGTATGGAAGAACTGTCTGAAGAAGATAAACTAGCTGTAGGTCGTGCAAGACGTGTACAACGTTTCTTATCTCAGCCTTTTCATGTAGCGGAGCAGTTTACAGGTATCCCAGGAGTACTGGTAGATATTAAAGAAACTATTAAAGGATTTAATATGATTATGGACGGTGAACTAGATCATTTGCCAGAATCTGCTTTTAACCTTAAAGGAACTATAGAAGAAGCTATTGAAGCTGGTGAGAAAATGTTAGCTGAAGCTTAAAATTAGTAATCAGTATGTAGTAACAGTAAACAGGTAATTCCTGTCAACTGTTAACTGCGACTGCCAATTGAAAAAGTATGTATTTAGAAATTGTATCCCCAGAAGCAACTTTATTCTCAGGAGAAGTAAGCTCTGTTACCGTACCAGGTATTAATGGTGAGTTTCAAATGTTACAAAATCACGCTCCTATAGTATCATTGCTTCAAAAAGGTGATGTTAAAGTACAAGGAGACATTACAATTGAAGAAGATTTTCAAAACAAGTTCACTAAAGGAGCCAATGGTGAAACAGTGTTAGCTATCACTAGTGGTACTATTGAAATGAAAGATAATAAAGTAATTGTATTGGCAGATTAGTAGATTATTATATCTCTAAAAAAACAAAAAACCATCCACATTTGTGGATGGTTTTTTGTTTTACATTGTTTGTAATATTGAGGTTGACGATGGATTTTATTTTTGATACTCCAAAATATCACCAGGCTGGCAATCTAATTCTTTACAAATTGCCTCTAAAGTCGAAAATCGTATAGCCTTAGCTTTACCTGTTTTGAGTATAGAAAGATTAGCAGTGGTAATACCTATTTTTTCTGCAAGCTCATTACTTTTCATTTTACGCTTAGCAAGCATTACGTCTAAGTTTACGATTATGGACATGTTATATTGTTAAGTCGTTTTCTGATTGAACATTATATCCTTTTTTAAATACAGCAACAATGAATAACACAAAGACACCTAGTAATAAACTTAAGAATAGATTATAGATATCACTAAAGTTAGATTTATTCATTATGATAAAATGAATGGTAAGATATACTATTGGACCTATTACTAAATTTAAAATCGCAAATTGATTTAATACTTTTATTGCTTTAGAGGTAAACAATTTATCTGCTTTAAACACCTTTAGTACATTGGAAAGCAAATAAAAGAATAGTGCAAAGAATAGCATTGCAATAGAAATTGTAATAATGATATTGGATTTGTAGAACCCTTTTATATAGGTTTCTGGTAATAAAGGAATCCCGATTTGAAATTGTTCATTTATAATTTCAAAATTGCCAAATACTAATGATAAAAGAATATAGGACAACAATATTATACTGCCAAAAGCAGCTGCTCTACTAAGGTAAAATAAATAATGCGATAAGGATTTTGGACCAAAGATTTTCATAGTTTAAATAGTTAAATCGTTTTCTTCTTCTACTTGTTTTCCTTTTTCAAAAATTTTGGCTAAAATGTAAAACGCTAATCCTGATGGAATTAAAAATGTGAATTCCGTTTTGAGTTCATTAAAAAAGTTGAAAGTAGATTCACCTGTTGATGCTAAAAGAAACCTAAGTATTAATACACCTACAGTATAACTAATAAAGATGTTGCCAATTTTCTTGAAGTATTTAATATTTTTATTACTAAAGTAATTGCCTTTTTCAACCTCCTTTAATATAGATAAGAAGTAACTAAAGCCATAAATAAGATAACCCCTCCAAAAGAAAAGCCCTGCACTTATAGCATAATAACTCCATTGAATGGCATTTTTAGATGTAAACCAAGATTCATTTTTATCTGCCGTCGCCCAATTCTGAAATTTCTCAAATTGGTTAAAATCAAACTCACGTATATCATTAAGCAACGCTGAAACTGCTCCTAACAAAATGACATAGGTTATGATGGTTAATATTTTTGTGTTGTCTCTCATAATTATTGTTTAACGATAATAAATATATAAAAATTATCGTAAAACAATAATAAATTATCAAAAATCAACTAAAATCCATTCTCTATCATCTGCTCTGTAGCGTTTTAATTCTTTAAAACCAATGGCTTTATGAGCAGTAATGGAACGCTTGTTTTTAGCATCTACCTCGGTAATAATTTTTGCGTAGGTAGTGGTAATAAATCTTTTCATAGCTTGGTATAAACCTCTAAATATCCCTTTCCTTCTGTAGTCTTTAGCAATACAAATTTGCCCCATAATGATATAGCTATTTTTTTGTTCTATAATTGAATCGATTTCGTTTAGCATAGGTTTTAAAATAGGAATTTTGTCCCCAAAGTTATAATCCATAGAAAGGGCATAACCGATTACCTTGTCTTCTATTGTTGCAATAGTGTGTTTACATACCTCATTCATTTCTTTTAAAAGGGCGAAAGTATGTTTTACAGTTATAAAACCTTCTGCAATTTTTTCTTCTTCAGAAAGGTTTTCAGGCAAATTGGCTTCTTGCAGGCTTAGAATTTCATGTAATTCTACATCTAATGTTACTTGTTTATAGACAATCATCCTGTGCAATTTCAATAAAGATAGTACATTTGATTTATGCCAGATTTGCCTAAAAATTTATCTAGAAAACTTCAAAAACGTGTCGCAGAAAATGCGCTACGTGAAATGCCTTTAGATGATAGTTTGGTAGATTTTTCTTCAAATGATTATTTAGGTTTTTCTAGAGAAAAATGGATAAGAGAGCGAACAAAAGAAATTTTAAATCAAAAAGGTTTATCTAATGGCGCTACAGGGTCTCGATTACTTACAGGAAATCATATATTATACAAAAAGTTAGAAGAACAACTTTGTAATTTTCATAACTCAGAGGCGGCACTAGTTTTTAATTCTGGCTACGATGCTAATCTAGGGTTTTTTAGTGCTGTACCTCAGCGTGGTGATTATGTTTTTTATGACGAATTGGTTCATGCAAGTATTAGAGATGGTATACAATTAGGAAACGCAAAAGCCTATAAATTTAAGCATAACGATATTTCGGATTTAAAATCTAAATTGATTTTACTTCGTTCTAAAACCCCTGAAATAACAATTTATATAGTTACCGAATCCGTTTTTTCAATGGATGGAGACTCACCAGATTTAAACGTACTTGTAGACTTATGTGCCAATAACAATTATTATTTAGTGGTTGATGAGGCACATGCAATGGGTGTTTTTGGTAATGGATTATGCCAAGAACTTAAGGTGGAGAGTAAGATTTTTGCGCGTGTAGTTACTTTTGGTAAAGCACTAGGCTGCCACGGAGCAGCCATTCTAGGAAGTAAAGCCTTAAAACAATATTTGGTAAACTTTGCACGTAGTCTAATATACACTACAGCACTACCGCCACATACTATAGCATCAGTTATAGCAGGCTATGAGTTTTTGGTTTCTAAAAATGGAAGGGCTTATCAAAATAATTTATTAGAAAACATTGCCTATTTTAAACGACTAATAGTAGAACAGGGTATAGAAAATAATTTTATTGAAAGTAACTCTGCTATACAATCTATTTGGATACCTGGTAATAAAGAAGTTAAAACCATTTCTAAATTGTTTAATGAAGAAGGTTTTAATGTTAAGGCTATTTTATCGCCAACAGTACAAGTAGGTAAAGAACGGCTTCGTTTTTGCTTACATGCTTTTAATACAAAAGCAACGATTAAAAAAATAGTACAACTATTAAAAAAAATATAGATGGGTAAAGACTTGGTAACCTTAGGTAGTTTTGAATTTTTAGCTGATGTGCAGATTATTAAAGGAAAACTAGAGTCTGAAGGGATAAAAGTGACCCTAAAAGATGAAAATACAGTAGGGGTAGAACCTTTTGCTAGTAATGCTATTGGAGGGATTAAATTACAAGTCTACAGTGCCGACAAAGAAAAAGCGCAAAGTATATACAATGAGCTTAGAAAGTATGCTGTAGATAGTGAGGGAAATTTAATTGTATGCCCCAATTGTAAAGAAAAGAAATCTGAAGTTTTTTATAAGCGTGATAAATTAATGTATAAGTTATTTCCTTTTTTTGAACCTAAAAAGTACCGTTGTACCAATTGCGAATTTATAACCAACGCAAAACAATGAAGTTTTTTGTTACAGGTATTTCTACTGAAGTAGGCAAAACAATAGCTTCTGCAATACTAACTGAGGCATTAGAAGCAGATTATTGGAAACCCATACAGGCTGGGGATTTAGATAATTCTGATAGTCATAAGATAGAAGCGCTTATTTCTAATCCTAAAACTACTATTCATCCAAATGCGTATGCCCTACAAACACCAATGAGTCCCCACGCTGCTGCAGAAATAGATGGTATACAAATAGATACAGATGCTATTCGCGAGCCTGAAACAAAAAACCATTTGGTTATTGAAGGAGCGGGCGGATTATTAGTACCCTTAAATGATACTGACACCATTCTTGATTTAATACAATCGGATTACAAAGTGATTGTAGTCTCTAGGCATTATTTGGGTAGTATCAATCATTCTTTACTTACTATTGAAGCCCTTCAACAACGTAATTTAAAAACAGGTATTATTTTTAGCGGCGATAAGCACCCAACTACAGAAAATAGTATTCTTAAAAAAACGGGGATTCCTTTTTTAGGTAGAATTAATGAAGAAGAAACCTTTGATAAAAAGCGAATTAAGCACTACGCAAATACGTTTAAAAAATCTTTACTTGAGTTCTAAACGTTTATGGATTACAGCACTTTCTACGGTATCTAAAACGGTATAATTTTTTAGTAACTGTAGGTTTGTATAGAAGTTTACAGCAAATACTTTTTTATCAAAAACCCTTCTATTTTTTCTAGTGATAATATAGTTTGGCCGTATATCTTCGAATATAAATTTAATTTCTTCAGTTTTTGTTTTTCTTGTATTTTGCATGTGAGGAAACAATTCTTCTCTTAAAATATTGCTAGGATGTGTAGCAGATTTTGTTGGTGGAATCTTGTCTAATAACCAATACCCTATATGATATTCTAGAAATAGAATATTATTAGAAGAAATTTGTTTCTCCTTAAAATAATTGGGAACGGCTATTCCTTCTCCATTATAAAATGACCCCTTTTTAATTTTATTGTCAATAATGTTCTTAAACTCTAAATAAGTTTCCATAGGTATTAAAAAAGCCATAACTAAAACTATAGGCTTATAGTTTAAGTTTTTTAAGATTTTGGTATTGTTGATAGCTATAACTATAAGAATAAGAAGTGTTGGATATAATTGAATAAGATAATGTCCATTTGCTTTACCAATCTTCATAAAAGAAAATAGTATTCCAAAGGACGCAATTAACAATAGTTGTATGCCCTTTTGTTTGTAATCTATCAGCTTTTTTTTCTTGGTTATAATAAAGAAACTTACAACTAATAAGGCTAAAGGAATAACTTTAAAAATAGAGTGTTCTTTAGAACCACTATAGGCCAAAGAAGCCTTAAATACTGCTGTCCACCATGTTTGAAAATTAGAGTTAAGATAATATGGTAACGCGGTAAGTAAAATAATTGATAGGATTGCTCCTCCCAAAATAAAAATCTTTATCAATCTAGAGTATACTTGTTTCTCTTTTAAAAATTTCCAAGCAAGGAAGAGAAAAATAAATAAAATAGAATAGGCAAGATTTAACTTGGTCATTAGTGATAAGCCAAGTAATAGCCCAGCTAGCAGATAACTAAAATTGCTTTTTTTAATAATTAATAGATATAAAGCGGAAATGAAAAAAGTAATAGAAATATGCTCAGACATTACACCTTGTAGACTTCCAAAAAGGCTTGAGAGTATAAGTACAAAAAAACCACTCCAAAAACCTATTTTTTTTTGAGCGATAGAAGCACCAATTTTATATGTAAAGAAAGCAGTTAAACTTACTAGAATAACTCCAGCTATTCGTATTGCTAGAAAGCTTTTACCAAAAACATAGATAATACTGGCAAAAAAAAGAAAAGTAATCGGAGGTTTTAAATCCCATAACTGAGTATAAGGTAAAAATCCATCTACCCAAGACTGCCCCATTAAAATAAAAGTACTCTCATCACGATCAATATAATCTCTAAAGAAAAAAGGAAAACGGATAAAGAATGCGAAAAGAAAATAAAAAAAGAATAGATAGCATTCGTTACTAGAATGATATAAAGAAGTAAGACGTTTAGTTATATTTTTAAGCAAGGCAACGACGTTTTTTTGGTTTTATCACCATCTTTGCAAGGTAGCCAAATTCATGGATTTGAAAGATTTAGAACAAAAAAAAACACTTACTAACCGCGATAAAAAACATTTGTGGCATCCCTTAACCCAGCATAAAACGGCAGCAGACCCTTTGGCGATTGTAAAAGCTAAAGGTGCTCTTTTATGGGATGAACAAGGGAAAGAATATATAGACGGCATTGCATCTTGGTATACTGCTATGTATGGTCATTCTAATGAATACATAACTAGTGCCGTAAATAGGCAAATGCAAGAATTAGATTTTGTTATGTTTAGCGGTTTTACACATAAACCGGCTATAGAACTTTCAGAAAGGTTAATAGAGATATTACCAGATAATCAAGCTAAAATTTTCTTTAATGACAATGGTTCTACTGCAGTTGAAGCAGCCATAAAAATGACACTGCAGTTTTATCATAATGGAGGTCAAAAAAGAGATACACTTATTGCTTTTGAAGATGGTTTTCATGGAGATACTTTTGGTGCTATGTCTGCCTCTGGGCTATCCTCCTATAATGGTCCTTTTAAAGATTTTCTATTGAAAGTTGAGCGTATTCCTATACCGCAAGAAAACAATATAGATGAAGTTTTAAAATGTTTAGATAAGATACTTGCTGCTAATAAATGTGCTGCATTTATTTTTGAACCTTTGGTACAAGGAGCTGCAGGAATGAAATTTCATTCCGCAACAGGCTTAAATGCTTTAATAGAGAAGTGTCATAAAAATGATGTGCTCTGTATTGCGGATGAAATTATGACGGGCTTTGGTAAAACGGGTAAAAACTTTGCGTCTGATTATCTAACAGAAAAACCAGATATTATTTGTTTAAGTAAAGCTTTAACTGCTGGTATGTTTCCTTTAAGCATAACAAGTTGCTCTCAAAAAATATTTGATGCTTTTTTGAGTGATGAGGTAACCAAAGGCTTTTTTCACGCGCATACTTATAGTGCTCACCCCCTAGGTTGTGCAGCTGCTCTAGCAGGATTAGATTTATTAGAATCCGAAGAAATTTTAGAGCGTAGAAGTTATATTGAAAAGGAACATCAGAAATTTGTTTTGAAAATTGAGAAGCACCTAAAGGTTAAAGAAGCACGGTGTAAAGGAGTGATTTTAGCTATTGATTTGAATGCAAAAATGAATCGTTACGGTAAATCACGAGATGAGATGTATCAATTTTTTATGTCAAGAGGAATTGTTCTAAGACCATTAGGAAACACAATTTACACTCTGCCGCCTTATGTGATTACTAATGAACAATTGCAGAAAATTTATACGACAATACTAGAATTTTTAGAGGCTTAGAATTAAGACAAAATTCTATATGTTTTTGCTTTTAAATGATAGCATGAAGCTAATAACTTTTACTTTTGTTCTAATTAAAATAAAGATTGAAAACACCTGTTTACATAAA
>CAZLUS010000006.1:8104-30337 GCA_964562775.1 uncultured Flavobacteriaceae bacterium
AACTTTTACTTTTGTTCTAATTAAAATAAAGATTGAAAACACCTGTTTACATAAACGCTATTTCTTCAATTTCTTCATTAGGGGACTCTTTAGAAATGGCTTGGAGTGCTTATCAAAAAAATGCTCATAATTTAGAAGAAGCTAGTATACAGAATAACCCCGTTTGGGTTGGTAAATTACCAAGCTACTTAGCTGATGAAATAGAACAGCTTAAGTTAGAAAATAGTAATTATAAAAATCTAGATAAGGCTGTTTTATATGCTATTTATGCATCAAGAAAAGCGATTGAAAATGCAGGATGGTCAGGCAGTGATGATTTCGGAATAAATTTAGGTTCTTCTCGTGGGGCAACATCGCTTTTCGAAAAGTACCATATAGAATTTTTAAAAGATAATAGCACATCTACATTAGCATCACCAACAACAACATTGGGTAATATAGCTTCTTGGGTAGCCCACGATTTAAAAACAAAAGGTCCAGAAATTTCACATTCTATCACTTGTTCTACAGCGTTACATGCGCTATTAAATGGAGTAGCATGGCTACAAAGCGGAATGGCAGATAAATTTTTGGTAGGAGGCAGTGAGGCACCACTTACCCCTTTTACTATTGCCCAAATGAAGGCTTTAAAGATTTACACCAAATTAAGCTCCTTTAATAACGAAGCTAAAAATCTTTACCCTTGTCGTGCTTTCGATTTAGATAAAAAAGAAAACACAATGGTTCTAGGAGAAGCTGCCTCGGTAGCCTGTCTTGATATTAATGCGTCTGATAAAACTTTAGCTAAAATTACAGGTATAGGTTATGCAACAGAACCTTTAACGCACAATGTTTCTATATCTACTGATGCACAATGTTTTCAAGATTCTATGGCAATGGCTTTGCAAACAATTTCGCCAGATGATATTGATGTAATTGTAATGCATGCTCCTGGTACTATAAAGGGAGATTTATCAGAATATAATGCGATTAAAAAAGTTTTTTCTAAGAAAACACCTTTTTTAACTACTAACAAATGGAAACTGGGTCATACATTTGGAGCTTCAGGTATGCTAAGTATAGAACTAGCGGTAATGATGCTGCAAAAACAAAGTGCTATTGCCGTGCCTTTTGCAAAAAAACAAGACTATCCTAAACAAATTAGAAATGTGTTAGTAAATGCTGTAGGTTTTGGCGGTAATGCCGTGAGTGTGCTTCTACAGAAGATATAAATAAAATCACTTTTTTTTAGAAGCTGTAATCCCTATTTTTGAAGTATGAGTGAGATAAGAAACGACTGGAATAAACAAGACATATTAGCTATTTACAACAAACCATTAATGGAGTTGTTGTATGAGGCAGCAACAATACACCGTAAATACCATGACCCCAATACAGTACAGGTTTCAACCTTACTTTCTATAAAAACAGGTGGTTGCCCAGAAGACTGCGGGTATTGTCCGCAGGCAGCACGTTATCATACAGATATAGAAGGGAACGACTTAATGAGTGTACAGCAAGTAAAAGCGCAAGCCTTACGAGCAAAATCATCAGGTAGTTCTAGAGTATGTATGGGAGCAGCTTGGCGTAATGTAAAAGACGGTCCAGAATTTGACCAAGTTCTAGAGATGGTACGTACTATTAACAAACTAGATATGGAGGTTTGTTGTACTTTAGGAATGATAACCGAAAACCAAGCAAAAAGATTAGCAGAAGCAGGATTATATGCATACAATCATAATTTAGACACTTCAGAAGATTATTATAAAGATGTAATTTCTACAAGAGCCTTTGAAGACCGTTTAGAAACAATTGATAATGTTCGTAAAACAAACGTTACGGTTTGTAGTGGTGGTATTATTGGTATGGGAGAAAAAGTAGAAGATAGAGCAGGTATGTTAGTTGCTTTATCATCTTTAAGCCCTCAACCAGAATCAGTTCCTATTAATGCTTTAGTTGCTGTTGAAGGTACTCCAATGGAAGATATAGAACCTGTTGCAATTTGGGAGATGATACGTATGGTGGCAACAACACGTATTGTTATGCCTAAAACGCAAGTGCGTTTATCTGCGGGGAGAACAGAAATGAGTAGAGAAGGTCAGGCAATGTGTTTCTTTGCTGGAGCGAATTCAATTTTTGCAGGCGACAAGCTATTAACTACTCCAAATCCAGATGTAAATGAAGATATGGAGATGTTTAAAATGCTAGGTCTAAATCCTCAAAAAGCCTTTGTAAAAGCACCTCAACCTGAAACAGTAGAAGCGTCAGCCTCTAAGATTCAATCACTTGGAGAAAAGCCAAAATGGACACGCCCAGGACATGCTATAGAACGTAATGAGAAGGCCAAATTAGCGTCTAAACAATAACACTTCTCTATCTAGTGTACTTTTACTAACTTAGAGAGTTAGAAACACTTTTAAATTTTGAAACTTAACCTTGAACAAATACCTAGGGTAAAGACACTCACAAAGGAGATTTTTATTAGAGACTATCTTAAACCTCAAAAGCCAGTTGTAATAGAGCGTTTTGTTGAAGATTGGCCTGCATATTCTAAATGGAACCTTGATTATATAAAACAAGTTGCAGGCGAAAAGGAAGTGCCGTTATATGATGATAGGCCTGTGAAACATGATGAGGGCTTTAATGAACCTCATGCTAAAATGAAAATGGCAGATTATGTAGATCTATTAAAAAAAGAACCTACAAAGTTTAGAATATTTCTTTGGAATGTACTCAAAGAAGTTCCTGTTTTGCAAAAAGATTATAGCTATCCCGATTTCGGTATTAAATTAATGAAAAGCCTCCCTATGTTATTTTTTGGAGGGAGTAATTCGCATACGTTTATGCATTACGATATTGATTTAGCTAATATTTTTCATTTTCATTTCGAAGGCAAAAAAGAATGTATTTTATTTTCACAAACAGAGACTAAATATTTATATAAAATACCACATTCTTTAATTGTTAGAGAAGACATAGATTTTTCTAACCCAGATTTAGAAAAGTGGCCAATGCTTAAAAAAGCAAAAGGATACTATACAGAATTAGAACATGGTAATGTTGTTTATATACCCGAAGGGTATTGGCATCATATGAAGTATATAACACCCGGATTCTCAATGAGTTTGCGAGCAATTGCTAGAAAACCCAAAAATTTAGGAAAGGCGATTTACAATATTGCTGTAATGCGGCACTTTGACAATTTAATGCGAAGACTAAAGGGTCAAAAGTGGATTGATTGGAAGAACAATAGGGCTGTATTGCGTACGCATAGAAATATTCAAAATGTTTTTTAGCAAAAAAACGTTTGGATAATTAAAAGAAAAACCTCAATTTATACCCATGTTTAACATTTTTCTTACTTAAGTACGCTTTATTCCCGATGAAAATTATAGTAGTAGATTCTAAAAGAGATTCCAAACGCTTTATCCAGCTTCCAAATCTTTTTTATAGTAAGGAAAAAGTATGGATAAAACCAATTGAAAAAGAAGTAGAGAAGATTTTTGATGTCTCTAGTAAAGACTATCCCAAGCAAACACTACATAAGCGATGGCTTATAGAGGAAAAAGGAAAATTAATAGGTAGAATTGCTGCATTTGCAAAAAAAGATGGCGACAATAAGATAGGCGGCATAGGTTTTTTTGATTGTATTAATTCTCAAGAAGCTGCAAATATGCTTTTTGATGTGTCTAAAAAATGGCTCATGGAAATAGGGATGGAATCTATGGATGGTCCTATTAATCTTGGCGCTAGAGATAAATGGTGGGGGCTTCTTACCAAAGGATATCATATAGAACCTAATTATGAATCCAACTATAATTTCCCTTATTACAAAGAATTACTAGAAAATTATGGTTTTCAAACCTATTTTGAACATTATACTTTTTTAAAAGGGATTAGAGAACCTGTCCACCCAAGATTACAATATAAATCAGATTTGGTTGCCAAAAATAGTGATTATAGTGTTTTGCATTTTGACAAGAAAAAGTTTGACCAACACACATTAGATATTATTGAGGTTTATAATAAAGCGTGGGTAGGTCATGAAGGAGTATCGAGTATGAGCATTGAACAAGGGAAAGCTATTATGAACCATTTACGGCCTATTCTTGATGAAAAAATAGTTTGGCTTGTATATTATAAAAAAGAACCTGTAGCATTTTATATAAACATTCCCGAAGTAAATCAATGGTTTAAACATGTAAATGGGAAACTTGATTTTTTAGGGAAGCTTAAATTTTTATGGCATAAGAGTACTAGACCTAATAAAAAAATGATGGGAAAGGTTTTCGGAATTGTTCCAGAACATCAAGGGAAAGGCCTAGATGGTGCTTTGATTATGGCATTTAGAAATTATGCATTTCAATTAGGTTACCAAGACATAGAAATTAGCGGAATAGGTGATTTTAATAGAAAAATGATATTAGTAATCAAACAGGTAGGGGGTAACATATGCAAAATACATACTACCTATAGATACCAATTTGATAGGAGCTTACCTTTTGAACGAATGAAAAATATAGTCTAGGCAGCAGCCCTTTCTTTTTTTGGAGGCATAGTTCCAAAAACTTTGTCCCAAAAAGTATTTGATACCCCATAAGCTTTATCAGGATACTTATAATGGTGAAGACTATGGTGATGCCATAGATGCTTAAAACGTTTTGGAGGTCGCATAATATGTGTAGCTCTATGCACAAAAGAATACATTAAATAACCAGAGAAAAAACCTGGGAAAAATCCATAAACTAGTACCGATATTCCTAATACCCAAAAAATAAGAAAAAAGAACGCAAATAAAAGACTAGCTAATATAAGACCTGGTACAGGTGGCATTAATAAACGTTCCGTGTCTCTAGGGTATTCATGATGCGCTCCGTGCATAATAAAATGAAAGCGCTGCGACCACTTGGCCTCAGTCACCCAATGGAACACATAACGATGTAACATATATTCTGCAAATGTCCAGAAAAAGAGACCAAAAATGAATAAACCAGTTACCTCTAAAATAGAAAGCCCCATAAAACTAATAGCATAATAAATAAGTAAGCCAATGGTTATTCCATAAACAACAATATTTGATATAGGGTCTGTTTTTGTTAAACGCTCTAGAAAAGGGTTTTTAAAAATCTGAGCATTGCCATGCTTATAGTCGTTGGTAACCTTGGGTTTCATAGAAATAGAAAATTTGTATAAAATTAAAAAAATTATTTAGAAAGGGCACTTACTTTTTCATAAATCAAAGCGCTTTCCCAGCCCCTATACAGTAGATAGTCAATTAATTTCTTCTTTTTTTTCTTGATATCGGTTTCGGTAATTTGTGCTAATCTTTTAGTACAAAGCTCATCAAAGGTTTTAAGGTAATCCTCTTCATCAATTTCTTTAAGAGCTATTTTAATGTTGAATGGAGAAATATCACGTTGTTTTAGTTCATTTAATATTCGATTTCTTCCCCATTTTTTAATACGAAATTTACCTCTAGCAAAACTTTTGGCAAAGCGCTCTTCATTCAAATAATTTTCATTAATTAAATGAACAACAATTTGATTAATTATATCTGGAATCATACGCATAACTTTTAGCTTTTGAATCACTTCTTTATGGCAGCGTTCTTGATACGTACAGTATTGTTCAAGTTTTCTAGTAGCTTCTGTTATAGAATAAGCTTTTGATGATTGCATATTCAAATGTATTGAAAACAAAAAAAGCGACTCCATAACTGAAGTCGCTTTTTTTTATTTAAGGGTTTTACCGTCTTTATCTTTAAAACGATATTCAAGATAAGTGTAAGCATCTCTGGGTTGAATTTTAACCCATTTTTTGTGTTCTAAAAACCATTTTTGACGTATGGATGGAACTCCATTACATAGATAAGCCGCAATAAAAGGATGTATGTTTAATACAACGCCTTTAGGTTTTTTAGGGCTTTTTAAAATTCTTTCTAAGTCAAAATTAATTTTATCTATCAAAACAATTGGTGCTTCTACCTCTTGGCCACTGCCATTAGGATTTTTTTCACTTGTTTTGATGTTCATTTCTGGTCGAACACGTTGTCTTGTAATTTGTACAAGACCAAATTTACTAGGTGGCAAAATCTTATGTTTTGCACGATCATCTTTCATCTCATCTCTTAGATACTCAAAGAGTTTTTTACGATGGTCGCCTCTAGTCATGTCTATAAAATCAACAACGATAATACCACCCATATCTCTAAGTCTTAATTGCCTTGCAATTTCTTGAGCTGCAAGCATATTAACTTCTAAAGCTGTATCCTCTTGATTTTTTGCTTTATTAGAACGGTTTCCACTATTTACATCAATTACATGCAAAGCTTCTGTATGTTCTATAACTAAATAAGCACCTTTACTCATTGAGGCTGTACGCCCGAATGATGTTTTAATTTGTCGCGCTATTCCAAATTTTTCAAATATTGGAACACCAGCATTATAATGTTTAACAATGGACTCTTTTTTTGGAGCTATTTCTTGAACATAATCTTTTATGTTTTCATAAAGCGTTTTATCATCAACGTGTATTCCTGTAAAAGAATCGTTGAATACATCTCTTAAAATAGAAGAGGCTCTATTGAGCTCTACCAATACTTTTGAAGGATGCTGCGCTTTATGCAAGGTTTTGCACATTGCTGTCCATTTTTCCAGTAAGTTCTGGAGGTCTTTGTCAAGTTCTGCAACTTTTTTGCCTTGTGCTACAGTACGTATGATAACACCAAATCCTTTAGGTTTTATGCTTGTAACAAGCCTTTTTAACCTACTTTTTTCTTCATTACTTTCAATTTTTTGCGAAACTGAAACTCTATTAGAAAAAGGTACCATTACCAAATAACGTCCAGCAATTGATAGTTCTGAACTAATTCTTGGTCCTTTGGTTGAAATGGGTTCTTTAACAATTTGTACTAATAACGACTGATTGGCTTTTATAACTTCGTTAATACTGCCATTCTTGTCTATATCTTTTTCAAATGGAAAGTCTTTCAAGGAAAAATCTCTAAGTTTTCCTATCCTTGCTTGTTTAATGAACTTTAACATAGAAGCTAGCTGTGGACCAAGGTCATGATAATGCAAAAAGGCATCTTTTTCATAACCTACATTTACAAAGGCTGCGTTTAAGCCTGTAACTGGTTTTCTTATTTTAGCTAGGAAAATATCCCCAACTGTAAAGCTATTATTATCTTCTTCTTTATGAAGTTCAATAAGTTTTCCATCCTTTAATAAGGCAAAATCGACTGCTTTAGAACTAGATCTTACGATTAATTCTCTATTCATGTATCGATTTTTATCCGCTTATAGCGGATGTTAAAAATATTTATGCGGCTAGTATAGCCGTAATATTATGCTAATTTTTGAACCGGTATGTCAATGAACGTATTAAAAAATGAAAAAGTAGTCCCGTAGACTACTTTTTCTTGTGTCGGTTAGCTCTTCTACGCTTTTTGCGCTTATGAGTAGCTACCTTATGTCTTTTTCTCTTTTTTCCACTCGGCATATGGTGTCTCTTTTGCGTTAATATTTTTATTTAACTTGTACGTTACTTTTTACTCCTTCTACAAAAACCTTTGCAGGTTTAAATGCAGGTATATTATGGGCAGGAATTTTAATGGTTGTGTTCTTAGATATATTCCTTCCTGTTTTTTCCGCTCTCGTCTTAATAATAAAGCTTCCAAAACCTCTTAAATAAACATTGTCACCGCTCTCCAATGAAGTTTTTACTTCTTCCATAAAGGATTCAACAGTAGCTTGAACATCTCCTTTTTCAATACCCAGTTTCTCTGAGATTTTAGACACAATATCTGCTTTCGTCATTTTACTATTTAATTTTCGTTTTTTTAGGCTTGCAAATATATAAATGTTTTACATAAAGCCCTAAAATTTAAGTATATAAACTGTTACTTTAATTATATAGTATTTTCACATATGCATTTTTCAAAAAAAATACTTGCTTGGTATTATAAAAATAAGCGCGATTTACCTTGGCGTAGCACTAAAGATCCATATAAAATATGGCTTTCTGAAATTATGTTACAACAAACAAGAGTAGCTCAAGGATTGCCATATTATGAGAAGTTTGTAAAGGAGTTTCCGTCAATTTATCATTTGGCAAATGCCACAGAAGAAAAAGTTTTAAAATTATGGCAAGGTCTGGGGTATTATTCTAGAGCTAGAAATATGCATAATACAGCTAAAGCTATAGTAGAAAATTACAAGGGCGAATTTCCAAATACATATAAAGAGTTATTAAAGTTAAAAGGAATAGGCGACTACACGGCAAGTGCAATAGCTTCAATTAGTTTTAATGTGCCTGAACCCGTTGTGGATGGCAATGTGTATCGAGTTTTGTCTAGATATTTTGGTGTAGACTTACCTACGAATTCATCAGAAGGAATAAAACATTTTAAATCTTTGGCTCGAGAAGTAATGAATTCTAATGAAATACGAGATTATAATCAAGGAATTATGGAGTTTGGGGCGATACAATGTGCTCCTAAAACTCCCAACTGCCTGCATTGCCCTTTAAATGATAGCTGTGTTGCCTTAAAAGAAAATCGCGTAAATGAGCTCCCTATAAAGCTCAAGAAAACCAAAGTTAGACATCGGTATTTTAATTATATAGTGGCTTTTGATAAAAACAATAAGGTAGTATTAGAGCAGCGAAAAGGAAAAGGAATCTGGCAAAACCTTTACCAGTTTCCTCTTGTAGAGACCGATAAAGAATTTGCATTAGAGACCCTAAAAGAAGAGACCTTAAAGGTTTTAAAAATAGAAACTACAAGTGATATGTACTTGTATAATAAAAAACCTATTGTGCACAAACTTTCGCACCAACATTTGCATACTAAATTCTGGATTTGGCATACGGCAACAGATATAGACAATACTGTCTCTTGGGAAAATGTTTCAGATTATCCCGTGCCAGTTTTAATTGCAGAATTCATCAAAACCTTTAAAATTTAGTACTTTTGATATAATATAAAATTATGAGCGGAACAGTAAATAAAGTGATGCTAATTGGGCATCTAGGTGATGAGGTAAAAATGCACTATTTTGAAGGTGGTGGTTGCATTGGACGTTTTCCTATTGCTACTAATGAAACCTATACCAATAAACAAACCGGAGAAAAAGTGACTAATACAGATTGGCATAATGTTGTAGTACGTAATAAAGCAGCAGAAATCTGTGAAAAGTACTTAAGTAAAGGAGATAAGGTTTATGTTGAGGGGCGCTTAAAAAACAGACAATGGCAGGGTGAAGATGGCAATACGCGTTATACTACCGAAGTTCATGTGCAAGATTTTACTTTTTTAACAACTAAAGGAGAAAGTGGTACTGCCATGCAACAGTCACAATCAAATACAAATACGCAACCCAACCCTTCAAGTACTCCAGCTACTAATAATGTAGCGTCAGATAAGAATGTTGAAGAGGAAGATGATTTACCATTCTAGTTAATTAAACTGTAACTATTTGAACCCTGACTCCTATTATTTTCTACTATTCTTTCTTTCTTTTAATGGAGTTTTTGCTTTAAAAATAAGTATACTCCTAGTGTTTCTAATATGTTCTGCACTTATCTCAGGAGCAGAAGTTGCCTTATTTGGTCTTTCGCAAACTGATTTAAATGCAATAGAAGAGGAGAGTACTTCTCGTGGAAAATTAATTTTAAAACTATTAGAGCGACCTAAAAAACTATTGGCAACTATTCTAATTGCTAATAATACTATTAATATCGGTATTGTTTTGTTATTTAGTGCTATTGGCAAAACCTTATTTAAAGATATAAATCAGGTATGGTTTAATGTGGTTTCGGTTCGCTTTATTTTAGAAGTTATAGTCGCAGCTTTTTTAATTTTAATGTTTGGTGAAATTTTGCCAAAAATTTATGCCAATAGAAATAGAATACAGTTTTCTAATTTTATGGCTTTGCCCTTAAAAATGCTTGATTTTGTACTAACACCATTGAGTATGCCTATGCGTTCAGCAACCTTATTTCTTCATGAAAAATTAGGAAAACAAAAATCAAACCTTAGTGTAGATCATCTCTCTCAAGCATTAGAATTAACTTCCGAAGGAGATACAACTAAAGAAGAACAGAAAATACTAGAAGGAATCGTTTCTTTTGGCAATACAGATACCAAGCAAGTAATGCGACCAAGGATAGATATTTTTGCATTGAATGAAGAAATGAAATATGCAGAGGTAATAGCAGAAATAAAAAAGAATAGTTATTCTAGAATACCTGTTTTTGCAGAGAATTTAGATAATGTATTGGGGGTTTTATATGTTAAAGATTTGCTTCCACATATAGATAGAAAAACCTTTAATTGGATGTCTTTAATAAGGGAGCCCTATTTTGTTCCAGAGAATAAAAAACTAGACGATTTATTGATGGAATTTAAAGAGCAAAAAAAACATTTAGCTGTTGTAGTTGATGAATATGGGGGAACTTCTGGCATAGTTACTTTAGAAGATATTATTGAAGAAATAGTAGGTGATATAAGTGATGAGTTTGATGATGAAGATTTAGTATTTTCTAAATTAGACGACTATACTTATATCTTTGAAGGGAAAACTACACTTAAAGATTTTTACCGTGTCGTAAAAATTGAAAATGAGGAAGAATTTGAACTACAAAAAGGAGAGTCTGAAACTATAGCAGGTTTTGTTTTAGAGATTTCTGGAAGTTTTCCTAAAAAAGGAGAAAAAGTTACCTTTAGCGGTCATCAATTTATTGTAGAAAGCATGGATAAAAAAAGACTTAAACAAATAAAAGTAGTACTCCCTTATGAAGCATAGCATACTAATACTAATTACTGCTTTAACTTTATTTATTAGCTGTAAAGAAGATACCTTACCTAAACCAAAGGCGATGCTACGGCTAGATTACCCTAAAGGGGAATATGTGGTTTTTAATAGTGATTGTAATTACAAGATTGAGGTAAATGAGCTGTCTAGTTTAAAACAAAAAGATGACTGTTCTATGGTTATAGATTACCCAATAATGAAAGGGTCTATCTATATAACTTATAAAAAAGTAAATGCAAATATAAATACCCTTTTAAATGATACTCAAAAACTATCTTATGAGCATGTAGGTAAAGCAGATAATATTATTGAGCAACCATTTATTAATCCCGAAAAGAAGGTTTATGGTATGTTTTATGAAGTAACAGGCAATGCTGCTTCTCAAGCACAATTCTATGTAACAGATAGTATAAACCATTTTGTTACAGGCTCACTTTATTTTTATGCAAAACCTAATTACGATTCTATATACCCAGCTGCTAATTATCTTCAACAAGATATCCGTAGGATAATGGAGACTATGGCTTGGCAATAAGAAACAAGCTTATTTGTCTAATAAAGCTTCTGCTTTTTCTATACTAGAATTAATTTGTTCTTTTAAGGCTTTTACTTTTACTTCTTCTTCATTCAACCACTCCTTTTTTTCTAGAGAGAGCTCTTTGCCTTCTAAAATCTCATCAGGATTAAAACGGTCACTAAAACCCATCATCCAATCCATCATAGATTTATTTGAATCTTTTAAATCTTTCATGGCGGCAGCATATTCTTTTCCTGTGGCGGTAGTATCAATCTTTTCTTTTAATTCAGATACAAGTTTAGAAAGTTTTCCCATTTTAGGCATCACCTCATCATGTATAATCATTACTTCTTCCATTTGGGTAGGGACTTCAGAACCTTTTTTTTCTTGTTTACATGAACTTATGCAAACCAATACTAACAGTAAGATTACTTTAATTTTCATATGATAAGGTTTTATACAAACAAAATTAAGCAACCTATAACAAACACGCTTAGATATAAGTACACTTTTATACCCTAAATTTTAAGGCTTCCTATTTGGCAAACAAAAAAGACGCCTAAAAAGGCGTCTTAATTTGTATTTAACATTAGTTTAAAGTCTATTCAAAATCGGCAGGACTTACACCTTCATTTACTTTAACTTCTTTAACGATAAAATCTAATTTCTGAGGACCAAATTCTTGCGAAATTGCAAATGGGAATAGTATTCCAGAAATTTCTTTATAATTATCATACCCAATGGTGCTAGTGAAACTTTGTCCTTGTGCCTCTTGGGTTGTCATTTCTTGTAATTTTAAACCTGTTTCAACATCGTAGAAAGCTGTTTTATCTGCAGTAATTTTTAGCTTATAAGCCTTTTTATCACCTACTTGTTCAATGCCTTCTACACTAACACCACCAGCTGCTAAATAATTTAGTTCTGGAAAAGGAGCAGATTCTTCCTTTATTTTAGTCAGTTCTTCTTCGGATAAATCTTTACGTTGGCCTTGTGCTATTGCATAACCACTATCACCATCTAAAACTTGTTTTTGAACAGTGTTTCCAGCAAATTTTACATTTTGAACAAACTGACTTTTAGATGTTTTCTTCATTTCTAATTCTAAAGTATTGCCTTGTACAGCTGCTTCAGCTACCATTGACCAAGATGCTACAGCATCTAATTTGTCTTTGCCACCAATAGCAACTACATATTTCTCAAGAATACTATTTGCAGTTACACCTTCGGGTAATGGTGTGTCGTATTTAGGCTTTTCGGTTTTTTCAGCGGTTTTATCATAATAAAGCACTGGAACTGCTTTTCCATTAAAACTTAGTTTGTCTAAATTTTCAATTACTTCGCTACCTTTTCCAGTTACAACAACTCTTGCATTACTAGACGAAAAGTGTTTTTTAGCTGCTTTTTGAACATCATCAATACTAACAGCATTAATACGTTCTAAATATGTTTTATAAAAATCTTTAGGCAAGCCCTCTGTTTCTATATTTAAAGCGTAATTCGCTATTGTTTGCGGACGCTCAAGTGCTAAAACAAAATTACCTACATATTTGGCTTTAGCGTTTGCTAATTCTTCGGCAGAAACGGGTTGTGAACTTATCTTGTCGATTTCTTTTAAGATTTCCACTACAGAACTATCCGTAACCATATTACGAACACTAGCTGTTGCTCTAAAAGTAGTTGGTCCATATTTATTGTCACCAATGCCAGAGTAAGAACCATAAGTATATCCTTTATCTTCTCTTAGATTTAAAAACAATCTAGCCTGCGCACCACCACCTAAAATTCTATTTGCAATTAAAGCATCTAAATAGTCATCATCTTTCATGGTTAGGTTTACCAAATTCTGAACAGAAATTTCTGATTGTACCGCATTTGGCATGTCTACAAAATTAACTTGAGTATACTGTACATCACTAGGTTCAGAATAACTTAAAGATGGCGGAGCAGCTTTTGTCCAAGGTGTAAATTTCTTTTTTACTAACTTTTTAACTTCGGCAAATTCTACATCTCCTATAATAACTAAATATGCATTTGCTGGTACAAAATAATCTCTGTAGAAGTTTTTTACATCTATAAGATTAACATTATTAACGGTCTGCTCCGTGGTAAATTCACCTCTTGGATGATCTTTACCATATGTCAATGCACTTTGCACTCTAGAAGCGATTGAAGAAACATCTTTCTCTTGAGACTTTAAACCCGTTATTAGCTTCTCTTTTTCTTTATCAAATTCTTCTTGTGTAAAATTCGGATTAATAGCTGCATCTGCCATTAACTCTAAAATTCTTGGAAAGTATTTTGATAAACTACTGGCAAACGCACTAGTTGCTCCAAAATTTAGACGGGCTCCAAGAAAATCAACCTCTTCATTAAAATCGTCTTTAGCGATAGATTTAGAACCGTTGCCCATAAGGCTTCCAGCTAAAGCTTGTACACCCGCTTTTTCTCCTTCTAATATAGGAGGATTGTCTATGGTTAATTGAATGGATACTCTTGGCAGTTTATGGTTTTCTACGACCATTACTTTAAGTCCATTCTTTAGATTAAAAGTTTCTGGCTCTTGTAGGTTTATTTCAGGAGCAGGTCCAGGTTTAGGCTGCTGCGTTCTGTCTATTTGTGCGTATGATGCTGTAAAAAATAAAGACAGCATGGATAATAGGAATAACTTTTTCATCTTAATTAGCTTCTTTTTGTTCTGGTAAATATTCTAGCTCTACTCTTTGGTTAGGCTGCAAGTATTTTATTGCGGCCTCTTTTATTTCTTCTCTTGTAATAGATCGATAGATATCAATTTCTGTATTGATTAAATCTGTGTTATCATACAACATGTAATACCTTGCTAAAGAATTAGCGATACCTTGAATACTGCTGTTAGAACTCACAAAGTTATTTTCAAACTTATTTAATAGTTTTTGATGGTCTTTTTCTGAAATTAACTCGCTTTGAAGTTTTACAATCTCTTCGTCTATTTCATTTTTAATGTCTTGTATAGAATTGTTGCCAACGGGTAAGCCACCTAATAAATAAGTTCCATAATCTTCTTGGGTAACATTAAAAGCAAATACTTGCAGTGCCATTTTTTTCTCATCAACAAGTTTTTTATACAATTTAGAACTCTTACCATCACTTAAATATGTTGATACCATTTCTAAGATATAAGCATCACGTTCTGTTTGCGCTGGTGTTCTATAACCTAAAAGAATTAGCGGAATCTGAATATTAGGATCTCGATATTCTGCTTTTATAGTTTCTTTTATAGGGTCCTCCACATAAGTATTTCTTGCCACAGGAGCTCCTTTTGGAATTGGACCAAAATAATCTTGAATCATTTTTTTAGTCTCAGGAATATCAATATCACCAGCAACTACTAAAACAGCATTATTTGGCACGTAGTAGATTTCGTTAAACTTTTTAAAGTCATCTAAAGTAGCACTAGCTAAATGGTCTAGCGATCCAATAGTTTGCCAACGGTAAGGGTGCTTAACAAATAGATTTTTTGACATTTGCTCAAAAACCCTACCGTATGGAGAATTATCTACTCTAAGTCTTTTTTCTTCTTGTACAACTTCTTTTTGGGTATCTACCCCAATTTGATTAATAACCGGATGTAATAGACGTTCAGATTCTAACCAAAGTCCAAGTTCTAAATTATTAGAAGGAAAAGTTTCATAATAATAGGTTCTGTCCATATTAGTGTTGGCATTATTATTACCTCCGTTAGCAGAAACTATTTTAAACCATTCGCCACGTTCAATATTCTTTGTTCCTTCGAATAAAAGGTGTTCAAAAAAGTGGGCAAAGCCTGTCTTGTTTGTTTCTTCATCTTTACCACCTACATGGTACATTACAGAAGTTGTTACAACTGGAGCACCATTATCTTGATGTAAGATGACATGCAAGCCATTGTCTAAATCATACGCATCGTAAGTAACTTCCTGAGCAGAAAGTAAGCTTGTAGAAGCTAGCATGATAAAGGCTAAAAAGGAAATTTTCTTCATTTTCTTGTGTTTAATATTTAATTGTATAGTGAATTAGTATTCTTAATCTTTAAAGCGTTACACGAATATATCTTTTTTACAATATAGCAACAGAATAGATTTAAATTTTAACAAGATTTTTAGTATATTAAATGTTGTCAAAATTTTCAATAATTCGAAAAATTTATGCTCCTATTTTTTCATTTGAATTTTTAAAATAATTAATTCAGAACTATTGTATATGAAAATGAGTGAAAAATGCTTGTAGATTAATGAATTAGAAGTATATTTGCACCCGCTATTTAAGAAAAATAGCCTTAATATATTTAATTAAACGCATTATGTACGCAATTGTAGAAATGGCAGGGCAGCAATTTAAAGTTGCAAAAGACCAGAAAGTGTACGTTCACCGTTTACAGACAGAAGAAGGAAAAAAAGTTGTTTTTGACAAAGTACTTCTTTTAGATGATAATGGTAACGTTACTATTGGCGCCCCAGTCATAAACGGCGCGGCTGTAGAGGCCAAAGTCGTTAAGCATCTTAGAGGTGATAAGGTAATCGTTTTTCACAAGAAAAGAAGAAAAGGATACCGTAAGAAAAATGGTCACAGACAATCATTGACCGAAATTATTATTGAAAGTATTGTTGCTAAAGGTGCTAAGAAAGCAGCTCCTGCTAAGGCAAAAGCAGCAGCTCCTAAAAAGGAACAAGCTCCAAAAGCAGCAGTTGCTGCTAAAAAGGCTACACCTAAAAAAGAAGCAACTCCAAAAGCAACGCCTGCTAAAAAAGCTCCTGCTAAGGCAAAAGCAGACGATTTAAAGAAAGTAGAAGGCATCGGGCCTAAAATTGCTTCTACATTAGTAGCTGCAGGGATAACTACTTTTGCAGATTTAGCAAAAACTAAGCCCGCAAAAATTTCTGAAATCATTTCAGAAGTTCGTGGTAATCACGTAACTGATACATGGCCAGCGCAAGCTAAATTAGCTGCAGATGGTAAATGGGATGAGTTAAAAAAATGGCAAGACGAATTAGACGGCGGTAAAGCTTAATTGTAATACTGTTAATTTATAAAAAATAAAACCTTGTAATTATGGCACATAAAAAAGGTGTAGGTAGTTCAAAAAACGGTAGAGAATCAGAATCGAAACGTTTAGGCGTTAAGATTTTTGGTGGTCAAGCCGCTATTGCTGGTAACATTATTGTTAGACAGCGTGGAACAAAGCATAACCCTGGTGAAAATGTTTACGCAGGTAAAGACCACACATTACACGCTAAAGTGGACGGTCTTGTTAAATTTGAAAAGAAAGTAGGCGGTAAGTCTTACGTTTCTATTGAGCCGTTTGAAGCTTAGAAGAATATTTCTTTTACAAAAGTTGAATTAAAACCCTTGCAATGCAAGGGTTTTTTGTTTTAACTACCAACGTTGGTTTTTAAAGCCGTTGCTTTTTGCATATTCTACGGTAGCTACCAAATAATCTTCTAAATTATATATTGGCATAGGCAAAATACTTTCTAAGAGAGTAGTATCCCATTCTTGTGGTAGTGATGTTAAATAGGGTGTAAGATGTACACCAATTGTTTCGTAATAAAATTGCTCTAGATTACTTTCAAACTCGCTTGCAGTATTTATAAGTTCCTGAGTTAAACTAAAATTGTTAAAGTTTACCGTTTCAAGTATTTTGGCAATACCACCCATAATCTGTGTGCCTTTTGCGTTTACAATATTTAGCTGTTCTACATCAGTATCAAAAACTTTAGTAATAACTTTTGCAACATAATCTGTAGGTATTATATTAAGTTTACTATCTGCATGAGCTTGAATACGAACAGTGTCTTTAGAATCGGTTCTATGAAAAAACTTAGCAAAAAGATAAAACACCATATATTTTGATATAAAAAAAGAAGGTGCATCCATAATATTACCCCCTAAAACACTTGGTCTTAGTATTTGAATGGCTATATTTTTTTCCTTTCCTTTTTCTGCTAAATATTTTTCTGTAGCATGTTTAGATGCTTCGTAATAATTTCGATATTCTTTTTGGTCAACATCAACATAATTGTCTTTTAAAAGACCACTTAATTTACCGATAGCGAAAGCTGTACTTATGTAAACGAATTTTTTTAAATACGGCGTATAGGCTTCAAAAATTTGTTGGGTAAAGCTTAGATTTTCTTTAAATATTTCTTCTTTACTGCTAGGCTTAGTAGAAAGATTTACATAGCCTGCAGAATGTATAAAATAATACTTTTTGGTAGTGTTTAAAAAAGATGATGGATTAAGAGCTTGAGTAGCATCAATAACCCTTATTTTATTTTTTACTTCTTCAATATTAATTAAATGAGGTACTTTATCACTGCTAAGGATAGTATGAATTCTTTCTTGAGCAGAAGTGTTATTTTTCTTTCGTACAATTAAAAACAAATTTTCAATCTCGTCAAAGCGAGTTGCTATTAACGAAAAAAGTACTTGCGAACCCAAAGTGCCTGTAGCACCTGTTAAAATGATATTCATTAATTACCTCTTCTTATTTTTAAATACCGTATTAAAAAAGAAACCCTTACATAAAACAAAGTAAGGGTTGTTTCTTTATTTTTAAACTGTATCAGAAACTATTAGTATCTGTAATATTCTGGTTTGTAAGGACCTTCAACTGTAACGCCAATATACTCTGCTTGGTCTTGCTTTAACTCAGTAAGTTCAGCTCCTAAACGTGATAGATGTAATTTAGCTACTTTTTCATCTAAATGTTTAGGTAACATATAAACTTCATTATTATAATTAGCGCTGTTTTTCCAAAGTTCTATTTGGGCTAGTGTTTGGTTAGTAAATGAGTTACTCATCACAAAACTTGGGTGACCTGTTGCACAACCTAAGTTTACCAATCGGCCTTCGGCTAAAATGATAAGGTCTTTGCCATCAATAGTATATTTATCTACTTGAGGTTTAATTTCATCCTTAGTATTTCCATATGCCCCATTTAACCAAGCCATATCAATCTCATTATCAAAATGACCAATATTACAAACAATGGCTTTGTCTTTTAAAGCTCTAAAATGTTCTTCTCTAATAATATCTTTATTACCTGTAGTTGTTATTACAATATCTGCATTGGCAACAACGGTTTCTAATTTCTTTACTTCAAAACCATCCATACATGCTTGTAAAGCACATATTGGATCAATTTCAGTAACGGTAACAATAGCTCCAGCGCCTTTAAAAGATGCAGCAGTACCTTTACCTACATCACCATAACCAGCAACAACTACTTTTTTACCAGCCAACATGGTGTCTGTTGCTCTACGAATAGCATCAACAGCACTTTCTTTACAGCCGTATTTATTATCAAATTTAGATTTGGTTACCGAATCGTTCACATTTATAGCAGGCAGTGGTAAAGTGCCATTTTTTACTCTTTCATATAATCTATGAACACCAGTGGTAGTTTCTTCAGAAAGCCCTTTTATACCAGCAGTAAGCTCTGGGTATCTATCTAAAACCATATTGGTTAAATCACCACCATCATCTAAAATCATATTTAGCGGTTGTCTGTCTTCACCAAAGAATAAGGTTTGCTCAATACACCAATCAAATTCTTCTTCGTTCATTCCTTTCCATGCATATACAGGAATACCCGCATCTGCAATTGCGGCAGCAGCCTGGTCTTGCGTAGAAAATATATTACATGAACTCCATGTAACATCTGCTCCAAGTGCAATTAATGTTTCAATTAAAACAGCAGTTTGAATAGTCATATGTAAACAACCGGCAATTCTTGCACCTTTTAGAGGTTGCTCATTTTTATATTCTTCACGTAATGCCATTAAACCTGGCATTTCTGCTTCTGCAAGTTCAATTTCTTTTCTACCCCAAGCGGCTAATGAAATATCTTTTACCTTAAAGGGAACAAACGGAATTGTTTTTGTGCTCATAATTATTATTTTGTTTTACTTTACAGCAATTTAGTCTGCAAAAATACAAATTACTTAACTTTTAATAGTGCCTCTTTACAAAACGATAACAATTTCTAAGCAAACACAGATTTATATTTGGAAGGTTACCGAACCCGAGAATGAACTAGCTAAAGACATAGTTCTAACTTTGCACTGTCAAGGTCGAATTGCGAATATGAAGTCTAGCCTGCACAGATGCGCTTTTTTAAGTATAAGACACTTACTAAAAATAGCAGGCTATGAGGATAAAGATTTGGTTTATAATGAGTTTGGAAAGCCTCATTTATTTGATGGTAAGCATATTTCTATTACGCATTCGGGTAATTTTACAGCTATTATAGTAAGCACTACAAATGAAGTTGGTATTGATATTGAAAAACAGCGCGATAAAATATTACGAATAGCGCATAAATTTACACCAATTCAGGAGTATAGCACTTTAGCAAATTCTGAAGCTATAATAAGAAAGCTAACTATAGTTTGGGGAGCAAAAGAGTCTTTATATAAGATTTATTCACAACCAGGACTCAGCTTTTTAAATCATATAAATGTTAAAGATTTTTCGTTGGACGATGCAAGTACTACTGCCGAAATTATATATGAAGGAAAAAAGACAGAATTTGATGTTGCCTTTTTTGAAATAGAAGATTTTACATGTGTTTATGCTATTAGTTAGTATACTTTATAACAATTAAAACCTTAAACCCTAATGAATATATCTGTTGAACTTACTTTTTCTCCCTTACAAGATGATTTTGAAGACCATATTATCAATTTTATAAAAAAGCTTAGAGCCTCTGGCTTAAGAATTCTAGAAAACCCTTTAAGCACCCAAGTTTATGGGGAATATGGTGTAGTAATGCAAGTGCTACATACTGAAATTGAAACTGCATTTAAACTTATGGACAAAGGACTATTGTTTATGAAAATTGTAAAATCTGACCGTAGCGACTATGAACCACATTTTTGATTGGCTTTTTTCGCAATACGATGGCGTGCCTACACATATCATTGTGTTGGAAATTATTAGTGTGGTTTTTTCACTTTTAAGTGTTTGGTATTCCAAACGAGAAAACATTCTAGTGTATCCCACAGGACTAATTGCTACAGGAATCTATGTGTATATTCTTTTAGTGTATTCCCTTTTGGGAGATATGCTTATAAATGCATACTATTTTGCTATGAGTATTATAGGGTGGTATTTATGGACCCGTAAAGTAGATGATACACACTTTATACCTATTACAAAAACAACGACAAAAGAGAAAAAATGGGCTGCCCTTTTGTTTGTAGGGACTCTCGTTTTTGTGTTTCTAATTTATTATTTCACTAATCGTTACGATACTTGGACAGCCTATATAGATACACTCACTACCGCAATCTTTTTTGTTGGTATGTGGTTAATGGCAAAAAAGAAGTTAGAAAATTGGATATATTGGATTATTGGAGATATTATAACCGTACCCTTGTATTGGTATAAAGGGCTTATTTTTAGCTCAATCCTTTTTGCAGTTTTAACAATTATTGCCATTTATGGTTATAAAGCATGGAAGAAAAACTTAAACAAGAGCCCACAGACCTTATTAAAGTAGTGCTCTTTGGACCAGAATCCACAGGTAAAACTACCTTGGCTAAAGAGCTGGCAACATATTATAAAACGAATTGGGTGCCAGAGTATGCCCGAGAATATTTGCAAAACAAATGGGACAATGAACAAAAAACCTGCGAATTTCATGATTTGTTGCCTATAGCTGTAGGGCAAATGAATTTAGAAAATAAACTAAGTCTAACTGCCAACAAAATCCTTTTTTGCGACACAGACTTATTAGAAACAAAAGTATATTCCGAAACCTATTATAATGGTTCTTGTGATACTTTGATAGAAAAATACGCCTTACAAAACAGTTACGATTTGTATTTATTAACTAATATTGACATCCCATGGCAAGCAGACGACTTAAGAGATAAGCCTAACCAAAGGCAAATAATGTTTAGTTATTTTAAAGAAACCCTCGAAAAATACAATAAGAACTTTATTACTTTAAGTGGTAATAAAAAAACAAGATTAGTCACAGCTGTTAAAGAGGTAGATAAATTAATAGGATAGTAATGAATTTTACCAAAGAAGATTTAAAGAAATTAAAAGAGAAAGGAATTTCTAAAGAAAAGGTGCTAGAACAAGTGGCTACTTTTAAGGAAGGTATTCCTTTTGTTTCATTAGAAAAAGCAGCTGTTATTGGAGAAGGAATTTCAAGCTTTTCTGATGCAGAACAAAAAAGTTTAGTGGCTTATTTTGAAGCCAATAGCCAATCTTATACTTTACTAAAATTTGTTCCAGCTTCTGGCGCTGCTTCACGTATGTTTAAAGCAATTTTTAATTTCATAGAAACCTACGACTTTAAAAAAGAAAGTATAGCAGATTATATAGAGAGAACTAAAGATAGAGCAGTAGAAAAGTTTGTTGCAGAAATGTCAAGCTTTCCATTTTACAAGCTAATAGAAAACAGAATTGAGAACAATCCTATTTCAAAAGGAGAAAAGGCATATCTTTTTGCTAAAGAAATGTTGATAGAAGATGGACTTAATTATGGCTTTTTTCCTAAGGGTTTGCTACCATTCCATAGATATGGTGAAGATACTGCTACTCCATTTGAAGAACACTTAAAAGAAGCGGTGCTTTATGCAAAAACAAAAGCTACTGCTAACTTACATTTTACGATATCCGAGCAGCATGAGGAGATGTTTACTACAGAAGAAACTAAAGCATCGTCTAAAATTTCAAAGAGCACAAATACAGCTTTTAATATTTCGTATTCCAATCAAAAGTCCTCAACAGATACTATAGCTGTTAATTTAGATAATACACCGTTTAGAAATGCAGATGGTAGTCTTTTGTTTAGACCAGGGGGGCACGGTGCTTTAATAGAAAATTTAAATGACCAAGATGCAGATATTATTTTTATTAAAAATATTGATAATGTAGTGGTTGATGATA
>CAZLUS010000007.1:0-30298 GCA_964562775.1 uncultured Flavobacteriaceae bacterium
GATCCTGAACCTGGAATTACTTTCGTACTGATTAACGCAGATACAGATACGCCAATTGGTCCACTAGTGGATGGTGATGTAATTGATCTTGCGGAATTTGAAGGTGTCAATCTTAACATTGAGGCTATCGCGGACGGCGCAGGAAGTGTAGTTTTTGGTTTTAATGGAAATGCTAACTTTAGAACTGAAAGCATAACTCCTTTTGCATTAGGTAGTGATGATGCGGGTGATTTTAGACCGCTGAATTTACCATTTGGGCTGAATATCTTGACAGCTACACCATTTAGTCAAGCTGGAGGTCAAGGTGAAGAAGGAATCTCTAATACCATAAGCTTTACGGTACTGAATTCGTCTTCCAATGATGATATTATATTCTCATTGGTGAATGCGGATACCGATACTGAAATAAGTATTTTAGAGGAAGGTGATGTGATTAACCTTGATGAAATTGACGCCAATGTCAATATTGAAGCTATTGTTGATGGGGTGGCAAGTGTTGTTTTTGATTTTAATGGAATCACCCGTTTTAGAACTGAAAACATAGCTCCTTTTGCATTAGGTAGTGATGATGCAGGTGATTTTAGACCAACGGATTTACCAATGGGAATGAATGTCTTGACCGCTACAGGATTCTCAGGTGGGTCAGGCACTGGTAGCATTGTTGCTAGTAGTACCATCTCTTTTGAGGTAGTACGTGAACCAGTCGATGGAATCGTCTTCTCCCTAGTAAATGCTGATAGTGATAGTGCAATTAATGTCTTGCAAGATGGAGATATAATAAATCTTACGGAAATTGCGAGCAACATAAACATTGAGGCTATCGCGGACGGAGCTGGAAGTGTAGTTTTCGGCTTTAACGGGAATAACCGTTTTGCTGTAGAAAGCATAGCTCCTTTTGCATTAGGTAGTGACGATGAAGGTGATTTTAGACCATTAAGCCTTCCTACAGGTATTAATACTGTTACTGCAACAGCCTTTTCTTTGGCTTCTGGTCAAGGAAGTGTATTGGCTACCAGTACTATTACATTTGAAGTTGTTAGATCAGATGCAAACACCATTGTCTTTTCATTAGTAAATGCAGATACCGATACTGAAATAAGTATCTTAGAAGATGGTGATGTGATTGACCTTGATGAAATAGGTGCTAATGTCAATATTGAAGCGGTAATTGATGGAGTAGCAAGTGTTGTTTTTGGTTTTAACGGAAATGGCCGTTTTGCTGTAGAAAACATAGTTCCTTATGCATTAGGTAGTGATGATGCCGGTGATTTTAGACCGCTGAATTTACCACTTGGGCTTAATATCCTAACAGCAACGGGTTATTCTCAGGCTGCAGGACAAGGTACTGTTTTGGCATCCAACACGATTAATTTCACCGTAGTTGAAAGTTCAGACATGATGGCTATAAGTCTTAGTCCTAATCCTTCAACTGATAGAGTAGAGTTAAGTATATCTTCTCAAAGTCAAGGAATGCTCTTAAAAGCTTCTCTTGTTAATTTATCAGGTCAAGTGATTTATTCTAATATTACTTGTGATTTTAGAAATAAGAAAAGTGAATTCTTAGATGTATCAGGCTTGACTAGAGGACTTTATATTCTAGTGCTTACAGATGAAAATGGAAATATAGTAGCACAAGAAAAATTGGTTAAGAATTAACCAATAACATTAAAGTGTTTTTAATAAAGCGGCATGTTCTCATGCCGCTTTTTTATGTTTTATAGGCTAACTAAGGCTAATATCTAAACATACATCCTATTTTTGTGTTATGATTATAACAGATACCCATACACATTTATATAGCGAAGCTTTTGATGAGGATAGAGAAGAGGTTATAGTTAGAGCTATGGATGCTGGTGTAAGTAGGTTTTTTATTCCCGCGATAGACTCAACATACACTTTGGCGATGTATAATTTAGAAAAATTGTATCCAGATAATATTTTCTTAATGATGGGTTTGCACCCTACTCATGTAAAAGAGAACTATAAAGAAGAACTCACGCATGTAGAAGAGCAACTAGCACAAAGAAAATTTTTAGCCATTGGGGAAATTGGTATTGATTTGTATTGGGATAAAACTTTTTTAAAAGAACAACAAGAAGCTTTTAGACATCAAATACATCTTGCAAAAAAATATAAATTACCTATAGTTATTCATTGCCGCGAAGCTTTTAATGAGATATTTGAAATTTTAGAGCAAGAACAAGATGATGATTTATTCGGAATTTTTCATTGTTTCACAGGTACTATTGAACAAGCCAATAAAGCAATAGCTTACGGAATGAAACTTGGTATTGGTGGAGTTTCTACTTTTAAGAATGGTAAAATAGACCAATTTTTAAATCAGATAAAATTAAAACATATTGTATTAGAAACAGATTCGCCTTACTTAGCACCTGTACCATACAGAGGAAAGCGAAATGAAAGTTCTTATATTGTAAAGGTTTTAGAGAAACTTACTATAATATATAATTTGAGTAAAGAAGAAATTGCCAGTGTTACCACACAAAACTCGAAAGAAATATTTGGTATATAGTTTATACAATGCAAAAAAAACCAAACATACTACTTATATATACAGGAGGAACCATTGGTATGGTTAAGGACTATGAGACAGGTTCCTTAAAAGCTTTTGATTTTAAAGAGCTATTAAAACATATTCCAGAGCTAACCCAATTAGATTGCCATATAAATAGTGTTTCTTTTAAAACACCTATAGATTCGTCTAATATGAATCTAGCATATTGGATAAAAATGGCATCCTTAATAGAGTCTAATTACGAAGATCATGATGGTTTTGTGGTACTTCATGGTAGTGATACCATGAGCTATTCTGCATCGGCATTAAGTTTTATGTTAGAGAATTTAGCTAAACCAGTAATTTTTACAGGTTCTCAATTACCTATAGGAGACCTAAGAACAGATGCCAAAGAAAATCTTATTACTTCTATTCAAATAGCTTCTTTACAAAAAAAGAATAAACCTGTTATTAGAGAGGTTGGTCTTTATTTTGAATATAAATTGTACCGGGGTAATCGTACTACAAAAATAAATGCGGAGCATTTTGAGGCTTTTAGCTCCCCCAATTATCCAGAATTGGCAGAATCTGGGGTGCATTTAAAAGTTAATGCTGCTTTTCTTAGAAATGATAATAGTTCTAAAAAGAAATTTAAAGCACATAAAAAGATGAGTAATCGAGTGGGTGCTCTAAAATTATTTCCTGGTATAAGCGAAATTATTTTTAAAAATGTACTTGAAACTCCAGATTTAAAAGTTTTAGTTTTAGAAACATATGGTGCTGGAAACGCTCCAACAGATGAATGGATTGTTAAAAATTTAAAAAAAGCCATAGACAAAGGATTACACATTGTTAATATTACACAATGCGCTGCAGGTAGTGTTTCTATGGGTGATTACGAAACAAGTAGACAATTAAAAGATTTGCAACTTATTAACGGTAAGGATATTACATTTGAAGCTGGAATTACTAAAGCAATGTATCTTTTAGGAGTAGGAGTTTCTGATAAGCTCTTTAGGACTATTTATGAGACTTCATTAAGAGGAGAAATGGAATAAATTGACTCATAAATTTCTTAAACTAATTATTTTTTTGTTTATTGGGCGACCTAACTATGAAATCATAGAGAGGTGGCCGAGTGGTCGAAGGCGCACGCCTGGAAAGTGTGTATACATCAAAAGTGTATCGAGGGTTCGAATCCCTTCCTCTCTGCTTGGAAATTAGTAATTAATTTGTTTATTTTTATATCTTTAATATTTTTAACTAACTAACATTTAAGTTTAAACACGATGAAAAAAATATCGCTAACTCTAGCTACTGCTGGAATGTTTATTTTAGGAACTGCATCAGCAATGGCACAAGAAGAAACTGCTGAAGCAAGCAAAAGTTTTACTCAAGTTTTAAAAGAGCAATTTATCCAAGGTGGACCTGCTTTTATGGGTATTGTATTGTTATGTTTAATTTTAGGTTTGGCAGTTGCAATTGAGCGTATTATATACCTTAATCTTGCAAGTACCAATTCTTCTAAACTAAAACAACAAGTTGAAGATGCATTAGCATCTGGTGGTGTTGAAGCTGCTAAAGAAGTTTGCAGAAATACAAAAGGACCAGTTGCTTCTATTTTTTACCAAGGTCTTGATAGAGTTGGTGAAGGTTTAGAATCTGCTGAAAAAGCTGTTGTAGCATATGGTGGCGTACAAATGGGTCAATTAGAGAAAAATGTTTCTTGGTTGTCTTTATTTATCGCAATTGCTCCTATGCTTGGTTTCATGGGTACAGTAATAGGTATGATTGCGGCATTCCAAAAGATTGCTGCTGTTGGTAACTTAAGTGCATCATTAATTGCTGGTGACATACAGGTAGCATTATTAACAACTGTATTTGGTTTAATTACTGCAATTATCCTTCAAATATTTTACAACTACATTATTGCTAAAATTGATAGTATCGTAAATGATATGGAAGACTCGTCAATCTCTTTGATTGATATGTTGGCTGCCCATAAAAAGTAATTGATAACATTTAAAACTATCGAATCATGCAAAAAATATTAAAAATTGTATTAATAGTTATCGGATTAGTAGGAGCTGTTTTAAGTTTCTTCTTTATGCCGTCAGGTGATGATCCAGAAGCGATTAATAGCGGAGCAATTGATCTTATGTTTATACTAACATGGATTCTTTTAATAGCTGCATCTGTATTTGCATTATTTTTTGGCGTAAAAAAAATGATGACTACACCAGGTGGGCTTAAAAAAACTGGTTTTGCTATAGTAGGATTACTAGTAATAGTTGCTATTTCTTATGGGCTTTCATCTGGAGATGAAGCTAAAGCAGTAGCAGATTCAATGGCTAATCTTGGAGCAGAAGAAAGTACTGTTAAAAATATAGGAATGGGATTAAATGTTTTCTTCATTCTTACAGCAATAGCTGTTGCTTTAATGGTATTACCAGGAATAAAAAGATTATTTGTAAAGTAAAATATTAAGTTATGCCAAGAAGAAAAGGAGCACCAGAAGTAAATGCTGGATCAATGGCAGACATTGCCTTCTTGTTACTTATCTTTTTCTTAGTTACAACAACTATAGAAACGGATGCGGGACTTGATAGAATGTTGCCTCCAATAGAGCCACCTGAAGATTTAGATGTTGTAATTAAACAAAAGAACATCTTTACTGTTAATATTAATAAAAATGGTCAATTATTGGTAGAAGAAGAGATAATGGACATCAAAAATTTAAGAGAAGCAGCTATTGCTTTCTTAGATAATGGAGGTGCACCTTCAGGAAGCCCAGAGCATTGTAATTACTGTAAAGGTAAAAGAGATGCAGAATCTTCTGATAATCCAGATAAAGCTATTATTTCTTTAAAAAATGATAGAGAGACTAAGTACAGTACCTATATTACTGTGCAAAACGAATTGGTAGGTGCTTATAATGATTTGCGTAATCGTGAAGCGCAGCGTTTGTATGGGACAGATTTTGTAACAATGGAATCGGATTATTTAAACCCTGAAACTCCAAGTAGTGTTCGAGAAGAGCTCAAGGATAAGGTAAAAAGAATTCAGACATTGTTTCCTCAGAAATTATCAGAAGCTGAAACCTCTAAGAATTAAAAAATAACAAGATGTCAAAATTTGCAAAAAAGAAAGATGGAGATTTACCAGCGGTATCAACCGCTTCTCTTCCAGATATTGTTTTTATGTTGTTGTTTTTCTTTATGACGGTTACTGTAATGAAGGATAGTTCAATAAAGGTAGAGAACACATTGCCGAATGCAACTGAAATAAAAAAGTTGGAAAAGAAAGACCGTGTTATTTATATTTTCGCAGGTAAACCAACTAGAGAATATTCAAGTGTATATGGTACAGAAACAAGAATTCAGTTAAATGATAAATTTGCTAGTGTAGATGAAGTTGGCTCGTATATATTAGCGGAACGTGCTAAAAAACCTCAAGAGCTGCAGAATGTATTAACTACTGCACTAAAGGTAGATAGAGAGGCTAATATGGGTTTAATATCTGATATTAAGCAAGAATTGAGAAAAGTAAATGCTTTAAAAGTAAATTACACTACTTTTGAAGGAGACGCTTTCAATAATTTACAATAAAGTTTAAAACTAAACTTAGTTAGTTAACGCCTTGAATTTATTTTCAAGGCGTTTTTTTTGTTTACAATCCTCAAACACGTTACTCACTCATATGGGTAGTTCCCTCATTTGTATTTTTTTTATTTGACAAACTATAGGTTATTGTGTCTATTAAACTGATTAGCACAATCAATTTCTAAAGCCTAGCTTATGTCAATAAAAAGAGAAATCCCAGAAGTTAATGCAGGTTCTATGGCTGATATTGCATTTTTGTTACTTATTTTCTTTTTGGTAACAACTACAATTGAAAATGATAAAGGCTTAAATAGAACATTACCAACCGATACAGAAGCCTCTACAATTAGAGAACGTAATTTATTTCGTGTAAATCTTAATTCACAAAATGAACTTTTGGTAGAAGGTGAGGTTATACCTATTTCAGACTTACAAGAAAAAGCGATTGCCTTTCTAGACAATGGCGGTGTATTAGAAGGAGAAGAACATTGCGACTACTGTCTTGGGGAGCATAATGATAAATCTTCTGATAACCCTAAAAAGGCTATAATCTCTTTATCAAGTGCTCGAGAATCTAACTATGGTTTTTATATAACTGTTCAAAACGAATTAGTAAGTGCATATACTATTTTAAGAAATCGTGAAAGTTTAAAATTATATGGGATTTCTTATAAGAAACTTTTAGAGGACTACGCTGATGTGTCATTATCAAATAGCGATAAGTTGAAAACAAAATCACGAATAGAATTAATAAGAGCTCTATATCCTTTAAAATTATCCGAAGCAGAAATCACTAATTAAATTTATGAAATATGTTCAAAACCAATAGAGAAAGTAAAAGCAAGCTTCCGCCTATTTCTACCGCTTCGCTACCAGATATTGTATTTATTCTATTATTTTTCTTTATGACTGTCACCGTAATGAAAAACACAAATCTCTTGGTAGAGAATACCCTTCCGAACGCTACTGAAATTGAAAAGTTAGATAAGAATGATAGGGTTATTGAAATTATAGTTGGTAAACCAAACAAAGAATATGCAAGTCTTGTTGGTGTGTCGCCAAAAATTCAATTAAATGGTAAGTTTGCTAGTATAGATGAGGTAGGTTCTTATGTATTGGCTCAAAGAGCTAAGATGCCAGAACAACTTAGAAAAGTTGCTGTAGTCTCATTAAAAATAGATAAGGATGTAAATGTTGGGATTATTTCAGACATTAAACAAGAATTAAGAAAAGTAAATGCATTAAAAATAAACTACACTACTTTTGAAGGTGACGCTTTTATTAACTTAAAATAAAAACTAAAAGTGGTAAAGAATGCTTTTGAATGTAAATTCAAGGCGTTTTTTGTTTTATTTTTATGTAGTATGAAAAAACTATTCTTTATTCTTTTTTTTATTTGCCTTTGTAATTTTTCTACAGCTCAAGAAGATGCAATAAGTTCTTACGATGAAGATTCAAAATATTTAGAAGATCAATTTTACGTTGGCTTGGCCTATAATGCCTTACTTAATCAACCAACTGAGGTAATTCAAAGAAACCTGTCATACAATATTCAATTGGGTTTTATTAAAGATATTCCGGTTAATGCTAAACGTAATTTTGGTTTTGGTTTAGGTATTGGATATGCTACAAATTCATATTTCAGTAATATTATTGCCGAAGAAACAGATGCAGCTATTAATTACAGGCTTTCTCTTCCTGCAGATACCTTAAACAGAACAAAACTTGAGACGCACGCTATAGAATTTCCTTTTGAGATTCGTTGGAGAACCTCTAATGAGGTAGACTATAAATTTTGGCGTGTTTATAGTGGGGTTAAAGCAGCTTACCTTTTTTCTCGAAGTTCAAGATTTGTGTCTGAAAATAGTGCTGTAAATACTAGTTTTAGAAATAGAGATATTATACAATGGCAGTACGGACTAACATTAAATGTTGGTTATAATACTTGGAATATATCTTTTTATTATGGCTTAAACTCGCTCTTAGAAGATACTGCTACATTAAATAATGAAGTTATAGACATACGACCGCTTAGAATTGGTGTTATATTTTATATTCTATAACCAAAATTTAAAAAGATAAAGTTGCGAGGATGCTCCTATTAAAAAGCCAAGAATTAATTCGGGAATAGTATGTGCTTTTAGATATAGTCTAGAAGATGTTAAGAGTCCAGATAAAAGTGTTACTAAGCCTATTGCAATGGTAATATTGATTTCAAAGTGAATGCTTAATCCTATTAAAAAGAGTAAAATACTTCCCATGCCAAGTAAATGAAGACTTGCTTTAAATTTTAAAAATAACAATACCAATATTGCTATAGCGGCAGTTAATAAGCCTATAAAGAAATAATACACTTCATTGATATAATTCTGCGGAATTATTTTATAAAGAATTATAAAATAAATGCCACTGCTAATAAGCATAGGATATATACGTTCTTTAATAGAAGGTGCAAAAATGCTTGTAATTAACTTTAGATTTCTTAAAATGAAAAAGAAAATGATGGGAATGACAACTGTTAAAATGAAAATGGGTAAAATGGTTCCGTTCTTTTGTTCTAAAGAGCTGTAAGGAGCAAGAGCAAAATAGGTGATAGTTCCAAAAAGTGGAATAAAAATTGGGTGAAAAATATAAGAGATTATGCGGAGTAGAAATTGCATTAGATTTGTTTTCTAAGCCGTGCCACTGGAATTCCTAATTGTTCGCGGTATTTGGCTACAGTTCTACGCGCTATTGGGTATCCTTTATCTTTTAGAATTTTAGCTAGTTTATCGTCTGTTAAAGGTTTCTTTTTTTCTTCTTCACCAATGACAGTTTCTAATATTTTTTTTATTTCTCGAGTAGAAACATCTTCTCCTTGTTCATTTTTCATTGATTCTGAGAAAAACTCTTTAATAAGTTTTGTGCCATAAGGTGTGTCAACATATTTACTATTGGCAACTCTAGATACAGTAGACACATCCATGTGTATTTTATCTGCAATATCCTTTAGAATCATAGGTCTTAGCTTACGTTCATCACCAGTCAAAAAATATTCTTTTTGGTACGCCATAATAGTACTCATGGTAATATATAAGGTTTGCTGTCTTTGCTTTATAGCATCAATAAACCATTTTGCAGCATCTAGTTTTTGTTTTATAAATATTACAGTGTCTTTCTGTGATTTTGATTTTTCTTTAGCGTCTTTATAACCCTGTAGCATGTTACTGTAATCTCTAGACACATGTAACTCTGGTGCATTACGACCGTTAAGAGTTAACTCTAAGGCTCCTTCAATAATTTTAATAGAGAAGTCGGGCACAACATGTTCTACCATTCTATTGCTACCAGAATAAGATCCGCCAGGCCTAGGATTTAATTTTTCAATTTCGCTAATGGCATCTTTTAACTGGTCTTCGGTTATACTATATTTTGCAATGAGCTTTTTGTAATGTTTTTTTGTGAATTGTTCAAAAGACTTTTCGAGAATGGCTGTAGCTAATTCAATAGAAGGTGTAGGGGCTTTTCTTTTTAATTGTATAATTAAACATTCATCTAATGTTCTAGCAGCTACCCCCGGAGGGTCTAATTCTTGAACTGTTTTTAAAACATTTTCAATGGTATTTTCATCGGTATAGATATTTTGCGTAAAAGCTAAATCATCCATTAAATCACTAAGAGGCCTTCTTATATAACCACCTTCATCTACGCTACCAACAAGAAATTCTGCAATGACCCATTTATCGTCGGATAAATGAACTGTATTTAATTGATTTATTAAATACTGGTTAAAGGAAGTGCCAGCAGCATATGGAACGCTCTTTTCATCGTCATCAGCACTATAATTATTTACTTGCGTACGATAATCTGGAGTTTCATCATCACTTAAATAGTCGTCTATATTAATATCTTCTGCACTAATAGATTCATTATCTGTTGAATCGTCAAAGGCATCATCAAAGGTTTCTTCTATACTTTCATTTTCAACTTTACCACTTTCTAATGCAGGATTCTCTTCTAATTCTTGTTTTAGGCGTTGTTCAAATGCTTGTGTAGGCAATTGAATTAGCTTCATCAACTGAATTTGTTGAGGCGATAATTTTTGTGAAAGCTTAAACTGTAAATGTTGTTTGAGCATATTAAATATTCCTTACTTATAAAGTTAAAGAATTCAATTTTAAAAAGAGGCGTTCTGCGGTGTTCTAGGAAAAGGAATTACATCTCGTATATTACCCATTCCTGTAGAAAATTGAACTAGTCTTTCAAAACCTAATCCAAAACCACTATGCACAGCGGTTCCAAATTTTCGCAAATCTAAATACCACCATAACTCTTCTTCATCAATATCTAAATCGGCCATTTTTTGTTGCAGGACTTCTAATCGTTCTTCACGCTGCGAGCCTCCAACAATTTCTCCAATCCCTGGAAAGAGAACATCCATGGCGCGTACTGTTTTTTCATCTTCATTTAAACGCATATAAAATGCTTTTATTTTTGCTGGATAATCAAACAATATTACAGGGCATTTAAAATGTTTTTCTACTAAGAAACGTTCGTGTTCGCTTTGTAAATCTGCTCCCCATTCGTTAATGATATAGTCAAACTTTTTCTTTTTGTTTGGCTTAGAATTTCGTAAAATGTCGATTGCTTCTGTATAGGAGACTCGTTTAAAGCTATTGTCTACTACAAATTTCAATTTTTCTATCAAAGGCATATCACTGCGTTCTGCTTGGGGCTTAGACTTTTCTTCGTCTAATAAACGCTGTTCTAAGAATTTTAAATCTTCAGTGCAGTTTTCTAAGACATAATTGATAACCCATTTGATAAAATCTTCGGCTAAATCCATATTCATATCTAAATCATGGAAGGCCATTTCTGGTTCTATCATCCAGAATTCTGCCAAATGGCGAGAAGTATTGGAGTTTTCTGCTCTAAAAGTTGGCCCAAAAGTATACACTTTACCAAGTCCCATCGCATATGCTTCGGCTTCTAATTGCCCCGAAACGGTAAGATTGGTTTCTTTACCAAAAAAGTCTTCTTTATAATTTACGTCTCCCGTTTCATTTAAAGGTGGGTTCTTTGCATCTAAAGTGGTAACTCTAAACATTTCACCAGCTCCTTCTGCATCTGACCCTGTAACTATAGGTGCATGAAAATAGTAGAATCCGTTTTTCTGAAAATAAGTGTGCACAGCATATGATAATGCAGAACGTACTCGCATTACAGCAGAAAAAGTGTTAGTTCTAACTCTTAGATGTGCTTTTTCTCTTAAAAATTCTAGAGAGTGTTTTTTAGGTTGTATTGGATAACTATCTGCATCGGCGTTTCCATGTATTGTTAATTCTAATACTTGTATTTCTACTTTTTGACCTCGACCTTGACTTTCTACTAATTCACCTAGAACTTTAATTGCAGCTCCTGTTGAAATATTTTTGATAATTGCATCGTCAAAATTTTCAAAATCGATAACACATTGTATGTTATTAATTGTAGAACCATCGTTTAAAGCAATAAAACGGTTACTTCTAAAAGTTTTTACCCATCCATTAATTTCTACTTTTTGAGAAGTAGGTTGTGTAGCAAGCAATTCTTTGACTGAAAGGAGTTTCATTTTCTATCCTATAAATTTAAGATTCAAAGATAGGTTTTTGCACAAAGAAAGCGAAGCGTCTAGAGGCTATTTGCCTTTAGTATTTTCATCTTCTTTTGGTAGTATATCAATTTGTGGTTTTTTAAACACTTTTTTGTTTGCAATACTTTTTTCTAATGAGAGTAGAAGAGATGGTAATAAAATTAAATTAGATAACATGGCAAAAAGTAAAGTAGCAGATACTAAACCTCCTAATGCTTTTGTGCCTCCAAAACTAGAAATGGTAAAAACCGAAAATCCAAAGAATAAAACGATAGAAGTATAAAACATACTTACTCCTGTTTCTCTTAAAGCTCCATAAACAGATTTATTAATTTGCCATTTATTTGCAATTAGTTCTTGGCGATATTTTGCTAAAAAGTGAATTGTATCATCTACAGAAATACCAAAAGCAATACTAAAAACGAGTATGGTCGAAGGTTTTATAGGAACCCCTAAATACCCCATTAAACCAGCTGTTATTAGTAACGGTAATAAATTAGGCACTAAAGAGATTAATATCATTCTAAAGGAACGAAATAGATAAGCCATAAATAATGAAATTAAAATTATGGCTAATGTTAATGATATGAGTAAGTTTTTAACTAGATACTTTGTGCCTTTTAAAAAGAGTAAAGCTTTACCAGTAATAAACACATTATAACGTTCCGATGGAAATATTTTTGAAATAGATTTTATTAGGTCTTGTTCAATTTCTTCCATGCGGTCTGTCTTTACATCTCGTATAAAAGTTGTCATTCTAGCAGTTTGACCCACAGTATCTACAAAGCTTTCTAAAAGATTACCATTATCCGCAGATTTTTTAGCAACATCCATTATAAATGTGTTTTCTTGGGATGTTGGGAGCTGATAATATTTAGGAATTCCATTATAAAAAGCCTGTTTAGAATACTTTACTAGATTTACTATCGAAACAGATTTTGAAAGCTCTGGAGTTTCGTTAATTTCTTGTGCCAATTGATCCATTCTCCGAAGCGTACTAGGCTTTAAAATACCATTCTTTTGTTTGGTGTCTACAACAACTTCTACAGGCATGATACCATCAAATTCTTCTTCAAAAAACCGTACGTCTTTAACAAAATTGGAGCTTTTTGGTAAGTCTTCTATTCTACTACCTGTAATTTCAATTTGATATATACCAATAATACTTAGTATTAAAACTACTAAAAAGGTAATGTAGATTGCTATTCTGTTATTTCTAACAATACGCTCCATCCAATTTACAAACATATCTATCCACTTTTTATTTAAGTGTTTTAAATGTTTGTTTTTAGGTAAGGGCATAAAACTATATAAGATAGGTATAATTAAAAGAGACAGAATAAATATGCTTAGAATATTTATGGAAGCTACAATGCCGAATTCTTTTAGTAAATCACTATCTAGAATTATAAATGTGGCAAAACCAGAAGCGGTAGTAACATTAGTCATTAATGTTGCGTTACCAATTTTAGAAATTACACGTTGAAGAGAAAGTGCTTGATTGCCATGCTTTTTTACTTCTTGTTGGTATTTGTTGATTAAGAAAATACAGTTTGGTATACCTATAACTATTATTAAAGGTGGTATTAAAGCCGTTAAGATGGTAATTTCATATTTTAAAAGACCTAGAATACCAAAAGCCCACATCACACCAATAATAACAACAAGCATAGAAATAAATGTTGCTCTAAAACTTCTAAAGAAAAAGAAAAATATAATAGAGGTAACCAATAGCGCTCCTAGAACGAAAAGACCAATTTCATCAATAACAATTTTTGAATTCCAAGTGCGTATATATGGCATTCCAGAAACGTGAACGTCTAATCCCGTTTCTTTTTCAAAGTTTTCAACTAAATCTTGTAAATCGTTTAAAATAAATTCATTTCTAATGGGCTCGTTAATGATGTCTCTATCCATATAGGCAACCATTCTAACTGCACCACTTTCTTTATTAAAGAGTAGGTTTTCATAAAAAGGTAAATCATTAAAGAGATGTTCTTTTATTGCAGCTACTTCTTCATCTGTTTTTGATGGATTAGTTATAAGAGGCTTTAAGAAAAATGCTTCTTTCTTATTGTCTTTTACAAGTTCTTTTAGATTGTCAGTAGAAATTACGAAATCTATTTCTGGGGTTGCTTCAAACTGTTTGCTAAGTTTATTCCAGCGATTAAAATTATCAGCCTTAAAGAGCGCATCGTCTTTAACGGCAATAACTACTGCATTATCTTCTTGACCAAAGAGTTTTTCAAAAGCTTCATATTGAATTGTTGCTGAGTGGTCATCAGGTAAAAGATTCGCTTCAGTATTAGAGAAACGCATATTTTTCCATTGTAGACCTAAGAAAACTGTAGCGGCAACAATACCTAATAAAATTAAAATTCTATTGCGGAGAATAACGCGAGCTAGCCTTGCCCAAAATCCTTCAAACAGCTTTTTTACCATTCTTTTTTTGTTGTTGGCAAAGGTAGAAAATCATTAGTAGTGTACCTAAAGAAATATGCTTAGTAAAAAAAAGTGTGCTTAAACCTTCATTATTTCAGCTTCTTTCACTTCGAATGTTGAGTCTATTTTTTTGATATAACTATCTGTTAGGCTTTGTACGTCTACCTCTGCATTAGCGAGTAGATCTTCAGAAATTTCTAATTTTTTTAGTTCCTTATTTGCATCTTGCCGTGCACTGCGCACACTTACTTTTGCATCTTCGGTTTCACTTTTAGCCTGCTTCACTAAATCACGTCTTCTTTCTTCGGTAAGTGGTGGAACGTTTATAATTATCATATCACCATTATTCATTGGGTTAAACCCTATATTGGCGTTTATTATAGCAGTTTCTATGTCTTGTAATAAACTTTTTTCCCATGGTTGAACAGATATTGTTCGCGCATCGGGTGTATTTACATTTGCTACTTGAGAAAGTGGAGTAGGTGAGCCATAATATTCTACTTTTACAGTAGATAGCATCATAGGGCTAGCTTTACCTGCTCTAATTTTTATGAAAGCTTTTTCTAGATGCGCAATTGCATGTTCCATACTTTCTTTAGTAGTATCAATTATAAATGTTACCTCTTCGTTCATAATCTGTTTTTTATTTACTGGTCAATAATTATGCCAGCACTATACATTTACAAGTGTTCCAATATTTTCACCAGATACTATTTTCATTAGATTTCCTCTAGTATTCATATCAAAAACTATTATAGGTAGTTCGTTTTCTTGACTTAGAGTAAAAGCAGTAGTATCCATTACATTAAGACCTTTGGTAAGTACTTCTTTAAAAGAGAGGTTATTAAACTTAGTCGCAGTTTTGTCTTTTTCTGGGTCAGAAGTGTATATGCCATCTACTCTTGTGCCTTTTAAAATTACATCTGCCTTAATCTCAATAGCTCTAAGTACTGCAGCAGAGTCTGTAGTAAAATATGGATTTCCTGTGCCTCCACCAAAAATAACAACTCTTCCTTTTTCTAAGTGACGCATAGCTCTTCTGCGTATAAAGGGTTCGGAGACTTCGTTTATTTTTATTGCAGATTGTACTCTAGTTTCAACGCCAACATTTTCTAGGGCACTTTGTAAGGCTAAGCTATTGATTACGGTTGCTAGCATACCCATATGGTCGCCTTGTACTCTATCCATACCTTGGCTAGCACCAGAAAGTCCTCTAAAAATGTTTCCTCCGCCTATAACAATTGCGAGTTCTACATTTTTTTTCATTACCGCTTTAATATCTTCTGCATATTCAGAAATTCTTTTTGGGTCTATGCCATATTGTTGGTCTCCCATTAAGGCTTCACCACTTAGTTTTAAAAGAATTCTTTTGTATTGCATTTGACTTTTTTTTAAATCCGAACAAAAATAATCAAAATATTTTTTTGACTTGTATCTATACCAACCTACCACTAAAAGAAAAAGCTCATTAAGTTTAAACTTAATGAGCTTTTTAATATCCTTAGCTTAGATTAAAAATGCACTAAGGTTTAACCTACAGTAGCGCGTTTAAAACCAGTAACCTCAACGCCTCCATAAGAAGCGGTGTATTTTGCTACAGTTAACTTTTCATCTTTAATGAAATCTTGATCTAATAAACACTGCTCTTTATCTAAAGTAGTATTATCAGATATAAAACGATTCATTTTGCCTGGTAAAATTTTGTCCCAGATTTGCTCGGGTTTACCTTCGGCTTTTAGTTCTGCTTTTGCATCTTCTTCAGCCTGCACCATTACAGCATCTGTTAATTGAGACATAGAGATGTATTTAGGTACATTTTTTAAAGTTTTACCTAAACGACCTAATTCAATATTATCTTTTTCTATAACTGCTATACGTGCTTCTGTTTCTGAAGCTACATAAGCTGCGTCAAAATCTTTATAAGATAATGTTGTAGCTCCCATAGATGCAACTTGCATAGCCAAATCTTTACCTAAGGTTTCAACATTGTCTACTTTACTTGATAAACCCACGATAGCAGCTATTTTGTTTATATGTACATAAGAACCTACGTAATCAGCTTCCAATACTTCAAAAGCAGTGATATCTAATTTTTCACCAATAACACCTGTTTGTTCAACTAATTTGTCTGCAACAGACATACCACCAAAATCTGCTGCTAAAAAGTCTTCTTTATTGTTGTGGTTTAAAGCAATGTCACCCAAGTCACTTGCTAATTTTAAGAAACTTTCGTTTTTGCCAACAAAGTCAGTTTCGCAACCTAATACAAGAGAAATCCCTTTTGTATTATCAGCATTTACTTTTGCAACGGCAGCACCTTCAGAAGAATCTCTGTCTGCTCTTTTTGCAGCAACTTTTTGACCTTTTTTACGTAAAACGTCAATTGCTTTATCGAAATCGCCTTCAGCTTCAACTAATGCATTTTTACAATCCATCATTCCAGCACCGGTTGATTTTCTTAATTTATTTACTTCAGCGGCTGTAATTTTTGCCATTTTGTATACTTTTTAATAATTATATAAAGTAAAACACATTTTAAGTGTTTTGTTTTAATCGATTTTTATTTACTCTTCAGAATCTTCAATACCTCCTTTTGTATTGTCTTGCCATTCTTTAAGCTCATCCCATTTACCATCAGCAGCCATTTTAGCTTGTTTTGGCCATGAAGCAGGTTCTAGGTGAGCTAATCTTGGACTTGCATCTGTAAGTATAGTTTTAATAGCCTTTGGTTTGCTTTTAGCTAAATCGGCAAAGGTTGCAACGCCAGCATTCACTAATGCTTCAGAAGCTTTAGGTCCTATACCTTCTACTTTAGTAAGGTCGTCAGGTTTTGTTGCTGCTTTTTTCTCTGTTTTTTCTTCTTTTGCAGGAGTAGCTTTAACCTTTTTTTCTGTCTCTTTCTTAGCTTTAGGAGCAGGAGCAGCTTTTTCTTTAACTACTTCTTCCTTCTTTGGAGCTTCTTCAGCTTTTTCCTCTACTTTTTCTTTTGGAGCTTCATCACCTTGCTTCTCAGCTTTTCTTTCAGCTAAACCTTCAGCAACGGCAGCAGTAACCTCAGATAAAATAACATTAATAGATTTTCCAGCATCATCATTAGCAGGAATAATATAATCTATAGGTCTTGGGTCAGAGTTAGTATCTACTATCGCAAAAATTGGAATATTTAATTTTTGAGCTTCTTTTACTGCAATATGCTCACGCATTGTATCTACAATAAAAATAGCACCAGGTAAACGAGTCATTTCAGAAATAGAACCTAAGTTTTTCTCAAGTTTAGCTCTTAAACGATCTACCTGCAGTCGTTCTTTTTTAGAAAGGGTCAAGAATGTTCCATCTTTCTTCATTCTATCAATAGCAGCCATTTTTTTAACAGCCTTTCTAATAGTTACAAAGTTAGTTAACATACCACCTGGCCATCTTTCTGTAATGTAAGGCATATTTACACTTGCAACTTTTTCAGAAACAATATCTTTTGCTTGTTTCTTAGTTGCTACGAAAAGAATTTTTCTTCCAGACGCTGCAATTTTCTTTAAAGCTTCATTAGCTTCTTCTAATTTTGCAGCAGTTTTGTAGAGATTGATAACGTGAATACCATTACGCTCCATATAGATGTAAGGAGCCATGTTTGGATTCCACTTTCTTGTAAGGTGCCCAAAGTGTACACCTGCTTCTAATAATTTTTTTACTTCGACTTTCGCCATTTTAAATTTAGTTTACGTTCTTATGAATTAGCAATGATAAAGTGGTATCCTAATAAATAAGGAAGCCTTTATCATTTAGATGCTAAACTAATTGCCCTTGAATTTAATTCAAGTTATACCTATAAGCTTTATTAAGCTTGCAACTGTTTGTTGCTAATGGTATTTTTTAATTGTTCTTAAAAAAGAACTTTCAATGAACTTGTTAGAAATATAATTAAGGCACCCAAAAAAGAATGCCTGATAATTTTGTGATTAACGTTTAGAGAACTGGAATTTCTTACGAGCTTTCTTCTGTCCGAATTTTTTACGCTCCACCATTCTTGGGTCTCTAGTTAATAGGCCTTCTGGTTTTAGTACGGTTCTGTTTTCAGCATCAATCTCGCACATTACTCTAGATAATGCTAAACGAACAGCTTCTGCTTGACCAGTAATGCCACCGCCATATACGTTTACTTTAACGTCATAATTTCCGTCAGTTTCAGTTAACGTAAAAGGTTGTTTTACTTTATATTGTAATGTAGCTGTAGAAAAATAATCTTCTAGCTTTCTTTTATTAACGGTAATATTTCCTTTTCCTTCAGAAACATATACACGAGCTACAGCTGTTTTTCTTCTTCCAATTTTGTGAATAACGTCCATTATTTATAGTCGTTTAAGTTAATTGCTTTAGGTTTTTGAGCTTCTTGACCATGCACTGTACCTGCATATACTTTTAGGTTTCTAAATAAATCTGCTCCTAATTTATTTTTAGGAAGCATACCTTTTACAGATTTTTCAATAATCCTTTCAGGTTGTTTTTCTAATAATTGAGAAGCACTAGTAAATCTTTGTCCGCCTGGGTAGCCAGTATATCTTACATAAGACTTGTCTGCCCATTTGTTTCCACTCATTTGAATTTTTTCTGCATTGATAATAACTACATTATCACCACAATCTACATGAGGGGTAAAATTTGTTTTATATTTTCCTCTTAGTAATTTGGCAACTTTAGAGGCCAATCTACCTAATGTTTGTCCTTCAGCATCAACTAATAACCATTGCTTATCAACGGTAGATTTGTTGGCAGAAACTGTTTTATAACTTAATGTATCCACTTCTCGAAATAATATTAAATTTCTAATCGTTCCCAAATAATGGGGTGCAAATGTACAATTATTAGATTGAATTGCAAATCGTTGAGAAAGAATATTTCTAATTTTAATGATGTGTTTTGAATATAAATCTATTAAGGCTGTCTTTTAGATGCTAATCAGTAAAATTTTAGTAACTAAAATCACTTAAACTAGGTTTTGATAGCGCTGATTTTAAAGGCTTTGCTGTTGTATTATCATACTTTTTATGAGATTTTTTCGTTTTTAGTCTCTAAATCTAAAAGTATTAATTTAAGATGAAGTTTTCTAAACTTATAATAGCCTGTTTTTGTTTGATACAATTTTCGTGTTCAACAGATGCCTTAAATCCAATAAATGAACAAGAAATAGAAGTTTCTGATTTGGTAGGTGTTTGGAATTTGACTGACTTGCGTTTAGTAGAAGGTTTTAATACTGCACCTTTAAATCTAGCAGGTGAAATTGTTGATGAGTTAGTAAAGCAAAATTGTTTTTCGGTGACTTTTGTTTTTAATGCTGATGGTTCTGCATATACACAAGATAGAGTAGACTTTATTGAAATTAACCCTACACTAACACGATTAGAAGTCCCTTGTCCCCAAGGGAGTGATAGTGAAACAATTATATGGTCTTTAGAAGGAGATCAATTAACTATATCAAATGAAAGCCAAGAGGTAGAAACTATTACAATACAACTTGAAGATGATACTTTAATAATTTCTGGCGAAGTTATTAATGAGGAAAATTATAGTGGAGCAGAAGCTATTTTTACTCGATTATAGCTAAGCAATAATAATAAATAAACGCTATTGGAAACTAAAGGGTTTATTTTTTAAGGCATTTATTAAGACTTTATTGGCTTCTTCTGTGCCAATAGTAATTCTAACCTTTCCGGGAGCTCCAAATTGAGAAACGGGTCTTACCATAATCCCTTTTTGCATTAGTATATCAGTGAATTCCATTTCTGGTATCGGAGGTTCAATAATAAAAAAGTTGCCTTGTGATGGCCAGTATTTAATATTTAATTTATCAAATTCATTTGCCAAATATATTCTTCCTTCTTGAACGATTTTTACTGTTTTAGCTACAAAATCAGTATCATTTAAGGCGCCAATTGCAGCTTCAATGGAAGTAATAGGTAGTAAAAAAGGTTTGCAAATTTGACGTATATAATTAGCAATAATAGTGGTGGTGTAGCAATATCCAATTCGTTGCCCTGCTAAGCCATATGTTTTTGAAAAACTGTTTATAGCAATAATGTTATGGTTTTCTTTTACAAAAGGTAGAGCAGTTACATAGTCTTTCGCGCTAGCAAAATGACGATACACCTCGTCAAAAACGATAATAATATTTTTTGGAATACGATTTAAAAATTCTTCTAACACAACTTTTGGAATATAAGTACCTGTTGGATTATTAGGGCTTGTTAAAAAAATGATTTTAGTTTTGGTAGTAATTGCATTTAAAATACCGTCAAGGTCTAAATCGTAATTTGGATTTAAAAGCGGAACATCAATCTCATTTGCACCATACCATCTAGAAAATACAATGTAGGGTAAAAAACAAGGGTTAGAATATATTACTTCATCACCTTTATTAATAAAAGCGCGTAGTAGCATATCTATAATTTCTGAACCGCTGTTGCCGCAAATAAATTGTTCTACATTTAATTGATTGTTAAAATCTTTTGCCAAAGCTTGGCGCAAACGAATATCTGTTTGGTCTGGATAAGCACCTATGTTTTTAGCAGCATTAAGTAATGCCTCTGTTGCTTTTGGTGATTGGCCTATAGGATTTTCGTTAGAAGAGAGTTTGTATATTTTTTGGCCTTTTACAGTAGGAGGGTTTTTCCCTCCTTGATATGTTTTTTTTGGTTTTAGGTAAGGTTTAAATATTGAGCTAATATCTTTTTTCATACCCAAATTAGTGTAAGGTTCCTCTAAGTTCTTGTTCACGCTCAATAGCTTCAAAAAGGGCTTTAAAGTTTCCTTTTCCAAAAGATTGAGCCCCTTTTCTTTGAATAATCTCAAAAAACATTGTTGGCCTAGGCTCTATAGGTCTGGTAAAAATTTGAAGTAGATAACCTTCATCATCCCTATCAACTAAAATGCCTAATTCTTTTAATGGAGCAATATCTTCATCAATTTTACCTACACGATTTAAAACAGCATCATAATATGTGTCTGGAACACGTAGAAACTCTACACCTCTGCTGCGTAAATCACGAACTGTTTTTATAATATCATCTGTGGCAACAGCTATGTGCTGTACACCTTCGCCTTCATAAAAATCAAGATATTCTTCTACTTGAGATTTTTTAGCACCCTCGGCAGGTTCGTTAATGGGAAATTTAATACGCCCGTTACCATTACTCATTACCTTACTCATTAGTGCGGTATATTCTGTAGAAATATCATTGTCATCAAAAGAAAGAATGTTTACAAAACCCATTACTTTTTCATAAAATTCTACCCAGTGATTCATGCGATTCCAACCTACATTACCCACCATATGGTCAACAAATTTAAGGCCTGTTGTTGTTGGGTTGTAATCTGGAGTTTCCCAAGCCGTATAGCCTGGTAAAAAAGTACCATTATAATTTTTTCGTTCTACAAAAACATGAACGGTTTCACCATAGGTGTATATGCCTGCACGGACTACTTTTCCATCTTCATCTTCTTCGGTTATAGGCTCCATATAAGAGTTTGCGCCTTTACTCATTGCTGTATTGTAGGCATAAGTAGCGTCATCTACCCACAAAGCAACCACTTTTACACCATCACCGTGTTTGTCTATATGTTTGCCAATTTCGGTGCCACTTTGTAATGGCGAAGTAAGTATTAAACGTATTTTATCCTGAATGACTACATAGCTCTCTCTATCTTTAAGTCCGGTTTGTAAACCTGCATAGGCATAGGATTGAAAACCAAAAGCAGTTTTGTAAAAATGTGCTGCTTGTTTAGAATTACTAACATACAACTCAATATAATCTGTGCCATTTATGGGCATAAAATCTTGTGCGTCTTTATGTAATTTTGGTAGCGTAGTTGTATTCATTTGGTTCTGATTTCAATATAAATTGTTGCTGATGCAACAAAAATAAGTATTTTCGTTGCACAAAAAGATTTTTTAACGGTTTTTTAGTCGAATTGTAAATCATATAAAGTTTAGATAAATTCATTTCATGCTTGATCAAATAGATAAAATTTCTGGAATAGGACTTCATCTAGATTTAGTGCTTAGAAAAGTACAGGAAGCTTATTTAAACAAGTTCAAAGAATTACAAATAGATATGACTATTGAGCAGTGGGTTATACTCTATCGTATTTATCAATTAGGAGATGATGCTTCTCAGTCAGAAATTGTAAAATCTAACTTTAGAAATCGTGCTACTACATCGCGTGTTATTGGTGGAATGGAACGTAAAGGATGGATAACCAAAACACGTTTTAAAGGAGATTTAAAGCGGTTTAAATTAGAACTTACCGATAAAGGGAAAGAACTTATTTTTATACTAGAACCCCATGCTAATCTTTTAAGAAAAAAAGCGATTTCTGGTTTAGACACCGTAGAATTCGATACCTTTCTTAAGGTTTTAAATCAAATTGAAAAGAATTATGAAAATCGCTTAATGCGCCTCTAACCAATTTTCGCCAATACCTACTTCTACGTCTAAAGGAACTGCCATTTTATAAGCGTTTTCCATTTCGGTTTTAATTAGTGTTTTCATTTCTTCTAGTTCTGGTTTGTAGCAATCAAAAACAAGTTCATCATGTACTTGCAGTAACATTTTGGTTTTATAGTTGCCAGAAGAAAGTTTTTCATGAATATTAATCATGGCTATTTTAATAATGTCTGCGGCGCTACCTTGTATAGGTGCGTTTACAGCATTACGCTCTGCAGCTCCACGTACAATGGCGTTATTGCCATTAATATCTTTAAGATACCTACGTCTTCCCAAAACAGTTTGTACATAACCATTATCACGAGCAAAATCTATCTGCTCACTCATATAATTTCTAAGTTTAGGGTAGGTTTTATAATAGGTTTCAATAAGTTCTTTAGCTTCTGCTCGTGTTAAATCTGTTTGATTACTTAAGCCAAAAGCAGATACGCCATAGATAATACCAAAATTGACCGTTTTTGCATTGCTACGTTGTTCGCGTGTTACTTCTTCTAGTGATACATTAAATACTTTGGCAGCTGTAGAGGCATGAATATCTTCACCATTTTTAAAAGCTTCAATCATTGTATCTTCTTCACTAAGTGCAGCAATAATCCGCAATTCAATCTGAGAATAATCTGCAGCAAGTAGCACATAATTTTCATCACGAGGTACAAAAGCTTTTCTAACTTGGCGTCCGCGTTCTGTTCTAATAGGGATGTTTTGTAGGTTTGGGTTATTACTGCTTAAGCGACCTGTAGCAGCAACCGTTTGCATATAATCGGTATGAACACGACCGGTTTTGGTTTCTATTTGTTCGGGTAGAGCATCTACGTAGGTGCTCTTAAGTTTGGCTAAGCCACGATAATCCAATACATTTTTAATAATTTCATGGTCTTTTGCCAAATAAGAAAGCACATCTTCGGCAGTGGAATACTGCCCTGTTTTTGTTTTCTTAGGTTTGTCAACCAATTTCATTTTGTTGAACAAAATTTCACCAAGTTGTTTAGGAGAACCAATATTAAATTCTTCACCCGCCGCTTTGTAAATCTGTTTTTCTAAATTTAAAATATCATTATTTAAATCTGTAGAAAGCGAATGGAGAAAATCTTTATCTAAATTAATACCTTCATTTTCCATACTTGCTAGAACGCGTAAAAGGGGTATTTCAATGTCTTTAAACAAAGTGTCCGTTTTTGCCTCTAGTAGTTCTGGTTTAAAATGTGCCGCTAATTGAAAAGTAATATCGGCATCTTCAACGGCATATTCTGTTTGTTTTTCAAGGGGTACATCTCGCATACTCAATTGGTTTTTTCCTTTTTTGCCAATGAGTTCTGTTATAGAAACAGGGGTGTAATTTAAATAGGTTTCTGCTAAGACATCCATATTATGACGCATATCTGGATTTATAAGATAATGCGCGAGCATAGTGTCGAACAATTTCCCTTTTACTTGTACCCCATAATTTTGCATCACCTTAATATCATACTTCAGGTTTTGACCAATTTTTTCGATGTCTTTAGATTCAAAAAATGGACGCAGTTGCTCAATACGCTTGGAGACAGTTTCTTTATCTTCAGAAAAAGGAACATAATACCCTTTGCCAGCTTCCCAGCTAAAAGCAATACCCACTAGCTCTGCCTCTAATGGGTTTAAAGAAGTGGTTTCTGTGTCAAAGCATACAGCAGGTTGCTGTAGTAATTTTTTTAAGAATAACTCCATGGCTAAGCCATCACCCACGAGTTGATAGAAATGTGAAACTTCATCTATTTTCGCTCGGCTATTTATATCTTTAATTCCTGTTGAAGTATCATTCGTTGGGTCGCCTCCAAATAATGAAAATTGACCACTACCTGCCTCTTTTGTTTCTTTTTTGCTATTGGTGTTTACTTCATTTGGTGCTTTATGGCTAGTTTCATCAGTAGTGGTTTCATCAGAAAATATTTTTATAAACTGATCTTTTAATCTTCTAAATTCTAATTCTTCAAAAATTTCCTGAACTTTTGGAGCGTCAGGCTCGCACATTTTATAATCTTCGGCCTTAAAAGTAACGTCGCAGTCGAGTTTAATTTTGGCTAGTTCTCTAGAAAGGCGACCTAGTTCCATATTGGCTTCAATCTTTTCTTTCATTTTACCTTTTAGCTTATCAGTATTTGCTAAAAGTCCTTCCATATCGCCAAATTGTTCTAAGAATTTTTTTGCCGTTTTATCACCTACACCAGGCAGACCAGGAATATTATCACTAGCATCCCCCATCATTCCTAAGTAATCTATAACTTGTTCTGGGCGTTCTACACCAAATCGTTTTTGAATTTCTGGGATGCCCCAAATTTCAATACCGTTACCCATACGTGCAGGGCGATACATAAAAATATTTTCTGATACCAGTTGCCCAAAATCCTTATCTGGTGTAACCATATATACTTTGTAATCTTCTTTTTCGGCTTGTTTAGCCAAAGTACCTATAAGGTCGTCTGCTTCGTAACCTGGGAGTACTACCACAGGAATTTTCATGGCGTTAAGAATATCTTGTATATACGGAACAGCAATTTTTATAGCATCTGGTGTTTCGTCTCTATTCGCTTTATATTCTACAAAAAGCTCTTTACGCTCTACGCTACCTCCTTTGTCAAAAGCAACAGCCAAATAATCTGGTTTTTCTCTCTTGATAACATCAAAAAGAGAATTAACAAAGCCCATTATGGCAGAAGTATCCATGCCTTTGGAGTTAATTCTTGGGTTTTTTATCAATGCATAATAACCACGAAAAATAAGAGCGTATGCATCTAAGAGGAAAAGACGTTTTTGGTCAGACATGTTTAAAAAGTTGTAAGTACTGAGTTAAAAGTTCAGAATTTTTAAAAGTAGAAAAAAGACATTAGATAAAAAGATATTAGATTTAAGACTTTTGAACAATTATAAATAACTGGTTGATGAGATGTTTTGATGTCCTTTGTCTGAGTACACGCGATACGAAAATCCTGGATGAATACAGTAACCTCCAGTTTCTCCTTTTTTGTTTATAGCAATATATCCCACTTGAATATCTTTATAATTAGGATTGCCTTTAACAATACGATTTACAGCTTCTTCACAGGCTTCTTGAGGTGAGCGACCTTGTCGCATTAATTCTACTACTAAAAAACTACCTACGGTTTTTACAATTTCTTCTCCTTGTCCAGTGGCTGTAGCGCCACCAATTTCATTGTCTACAAATAAACCAGAACCTATAATTGGCGAATCTCCTACACGTCCAGCCATTTTGTATGCCATACCGCTAGTTGTACAAGCACCAGATATATCACCTTTTGCATCAATGGCAAGCATGCCTATGGTGTCGTGGTTTTCAATATTAATAACAGGACTGTATTTGGCTTCTTTTTTCCATTCTTGCCATTCTAATTTAGATTTTTCTGTTAATAAATCTTCTTTTAAAAACCCTTTTTCATATGCGAATTGTTCTGCGCCTTTACCTGCTAGCATTACATGTGGTGTTTCCTCCATAACCTTTCTGGCAACAGAAATAGCATGAGTCACATTTTGCATATATACAACGGCTCCGCAATTGCCATTTTGATCCATAATACAGGCATCTAAAGTTACATTGCCATCACGGTCTGGGCGTCCCCCTTTGCCTACAGATTGATTGTTTATGTCAGCTTCTTCCATTTTAACACCTGCTTCAACAGCATCTAGCGCATTGCCTTCATTTTTTAAAACTTCCCATGCTCCAGCTGTAGCATTTGGAACATCCCAAGTTGCAATTACAATTGGTTTTATGCTATTAGATGAGGTGGCGGTTTTTACAGTTTTAGTATCAGATTCACAAGAAGCAATTATAGGAGCCGAAATAATAGCTGCAGTACTAAGGCTAGATTTTTTTAAAAACTTACGTCTTTTCATAGTAGGGTTGTTTATTTTTAATCTTTACTAATATAAGATTATGCTTGTTGAAGTTTGTGCTAATTCTTTAGAATCTGCTTTAAACGCCGAAAATGCAGGTGCTGATAGGGTTGAACTCTGCGTTGAATTAGGCCTGGGCGGAATTACCCCTTCTTATGGATTAATTACTTTGGTAAAAAAAAGACTAAGAATCCCTGTTCATGTTTTAGTTCGACCACGGAGCGGGCATTTTACCTACTCTGATACCGAGTTTGAAGTCATGCTTAATGATATTAATTTCTGTAAAGAAATTGGAGTTGATGGTATTGTATCTGGAGTGCTTAATGCAGATGCTACTTTAGATGCAGAACGAACAAAACAAATAATTGAACTGAGTAGACCTTTACATTTTACTTTTCATCGTGCTTTTGATTGGATTGTAGATTCTAAAGAGGCTTTAAAACAATTAGAAAGCCTAGGAGTAGATAGTATTTTAACATCCGGCAAGCGCATAAGTGCTGAAGCAGGAATAACAACTTTAAAAGAATTAAATGCCAAGGCTAATAGCGCAACCATTATGGCTGGAGCAGGAATCAACGCAAATAATGTACATTTATTTAAAGAAATTGGACTAAAGGCAGTTCATTTATCAGGGACTACATTTAAAAATGAGCTTTCTATAAATGAAAAAATTTCAATGAATTCAATAAAACACCTCCAAGAACACCAAGTGGCTGTAACTAATCAAGATAAAATTCGTCAAACCGTCCAGAGCGTTAAATAAATTGCAAAAAATTCATGTCAAGATTTCTAATCATTCTATGTCTTATTTATATCATTCTTGCCGTTTATGGCTTTTTTGGTTTTAAAACCTTGGTCAAGAAAAAGTGGACGCATATAGTTTATGGTGTCCTATTTTTAGGAGCTTTAGTTTTATTTGCAATAAAGCTTATGGCTTATATTCCTGGGAAAGCCTTACCTCCTAACACTGCAATTACTGGCGGGATTTTCTTTTCCTTTTTAATGTTTGGACTAGTGCTTGGTTTTTTTCTTTTGTTAGAAGATATAATTAGGCTCTTTTCTTATGGCTATAAAAAAATAGTTGGTTTGTCTGATGGAGAGGCGGCATATTTTCCATCTAGGAGAAAATTTGTTAGTGCAATAGGTCTTGGCTTAGCTGCTTTGCCTTTTGGTGCATTACTATATGGTATGTATAAGGGTAAATACAATTATAAAGTACTTAAATACGAATTAGCTTTTGACGATTTGCCAGATGCTTTTGATGGATATCAAATAACTCAAATATCAGACATTCACAGTGGTAGTTTTGATGACAGGGATAAAGTTGCCTATGGTATTGATTTAATAAACCAACAAAAAAGTGATGTTATTCTCTTTACAGGAGATATGGTAAATAATAAGACTGAAGAGATGGAGCCTTGGGCAGACTTATTTGGTATGTTAAAGGCGGATGATGGGGTTTATTCGGTTTTAGGAAATCATGATTATGGTGATTATGTGAGCTGGGAAAGTGATGCGTCTAAAGCTAAAAATTTACAAGACTTAAAAGATTTACAGGCAAAAATGGGTTTTGATTTGCTTTTAGATTCGCACAGATATATAGAACGAAATGGAGAGAAAATAGCATTAGTTGGTGTAGAGAATTGGGGCAGAGGTCGTTTTAAAAAAGCAGGAGATTTAGAAAAAGCTAAAAAAGGAATTGATAAAGACGATTTTAAAATTTTAATGAGCCACGACCCTTCGCACTGGGAAGATGTGGTTATTAACGATGACTATTTTTTTCACTTAACCTTAAGCGGTCATACCCATGGTATGCAGTTTGGAATAGAAATACCTGGTTTTATTAAATGGAGCCCCGCTAAATGGCGTTATAAATATTGGGCAGGCATATATAAAGAATTGGGTCAATTTATAAATGTGAATAGAGGCTTTGGGTTTTTAGGCTACCCTGGAAGATTCGGAATCTGGCCAGAAATATCCGTGATTACACTTAAAAAGAAAGGTTTAACTTGATTTTAACGCATATCAAATCGCTAAAACCCCTACATAGCGTAGAATTTTAACAATTTTTCTTACTTTTGAACTTAAACATAACCTATTTGCCATGTCTAAATTTGGTGAACTTATAGATTTAAATGTTCCTGTGTTGCTAGACTTCTACGCTGACTGGAATGAACAATCAACGTCAATGCATCCTGTATTAAGAGATGTTGCCGCAGCTTTAGGAGATAAGGGTAAGGTAATTAAAATTGATGTTGATAAGAACAAAGAACTTTCACAAGCCCTAAGAATAAAAGGCCTACCAACTCTTATGATTTATAAAAAGGGCGAAATGGTATGGCGACAAAGCGGTGAACAAGACGCTAATACGCTAATTGGTATCCTTAGTGAATACACTAATTAAGAGTTGTTATAGAAATTTCTAACCAACTTCAGCATAATAGAAACAGTAACGACTACACATTTTAGTTAGGAATAATCGTGGAATCGTCTACAGCCTCAATACTATCTAAAGGAATGGTATCCCTTATATCTGGGTCATCTACTTGAGGTTCGCTTAAATATTCTTGATCTTCTTCGCCTATAAATTGTGTAAACTTATCTATATATTCATTGAATATTAAAGTTTGTTTCTCTGCAAATTCCCTATCTCTATTTCTAATAAGAATATCAATATTACGGCGGTAAGCTTCCATGTCAGATAAGATATCATCAATCTTATTGTATTGCTCATCTAATGGCGCCCCTGCATAATATTCTAAACGCTCTTGATATACCGTTCTTAGTTTTCCAAAAAGATCGCGAGCTTTTTGTTTACTCCCAACCTTATAATAGCCGTCTACAAAAGGTTCTACAAAAGCATAGAAACCAAAATACTCAAAAGGAACATTGGTCATGGCAATATCTATAGTCTTTTTAGCGGCATCAATTTTATTTTCTTCTATTTGAGCTTCCATTAATCGTGCAAGGTTGCTTCTAAAAGACAAGCCTTGTGACCTTGTTTGGGTATCGTGATAAATGTTAGGACTTGATGCATTACCCCATTCCCATTTGTCTACAATATCAGCCATTAACTCGGTGTCTATTCTACCCATTTCAAAAGGACTTTCATTTTCGGTTTTAATAGGTACTAATTTAAATACAAGACCATCTAGTTGTAAATACTCTTTCATCCAAATATATTCGCCTTTATCAAAACTCCCTCCAGAGAAATAGATAGGTCTTTTCCAATCATTATTCGCAATTAAATCTAACATTAAAATACGATTCTTTGGTAATGCGCTTTGAGGAAGGTCAATATCAATATAATCTAAAATTAGATCTGCATCTTCTTGTTTTACAATACCACTGGCTAAAACATTCTGTTTATTTACGGGGATACGTATTTTGTTAGTAGGGTAGTATACTATATCCAAATTACTTTCTGAATAAGCACTTATATCGCCTCCACCTTTTTCTACGATATACCTAAATTTAGTTTGTGATTTATCACTACCTATCCAGTTTATAAAGTCTTTAATATTCCACCTACTCTCAGAGGTTTTCTTATTTAATATTTCATCTATATTTTGATAGTATACGGCATCTCGCGTGCCATAACTATATTTATCATGTGTTAGTTGTGAAGGAATTGCATCGCTTTCGTATGCTTTTCGCTTCATCTGATCTATATACCAATCTGTAGCAAACAAACTTGTATTTATCACTCTAACATCGGTTCGGTATTCTTCAATTTCTTGAACGTACCATA
>CAZLUS010000008.1:0-6906 GCA_964562775.1 uncultured Flavobacteriaceae bacterium
AGATTAACGTTAGTAGCAGCATGTGCTAATTCAAAGAATAAGATTAGCAATTTTTTAAATGTTTTAAAAATGGCAATCCATAAGCTTAGTTAAAAATTCGCTAAAACTATTGCTATTGCCTAAAGGAGAGTATATGTTTGTATAATCAATGATTTTTTATATCCATTGAGAATTACTAATTTTGCCAAATATTATTTACCATGAGGTTTATCCTACCCCTGATATTATCTTTATTTATCTTAAGTTCTTGTAATGAGTATCAAAAAGTACTTAAAAACGAGGATATTAAGCCGAAATACGAATTAGCAGAAAAGTACTATAACGAAGGCGATTACAAACGAGCTCAAAGACTGTTTGAACAAATCGCACCTAGATATATTGGCAAACCTCAAGGGGAACGTGTAATGTTCTTTTTTGCTGATACTTACTTCAAGACAAATAATTTCTATTTAGCTGGTTTTCAATTTGAGCGATTTATTAAATCATACCCTAATAGCGATAAAGTACAAGAAGCATCATTTTTAGAAGCAAAAAGTTATTTTATATTATCACCAAAATATTCATTGGACCAGTCCGATACAGATAAAGCATCAGGAAAATTGCAAAATTTCATCAATAACTACCCGGAATCTGAATTTTTTGATGAAGCGAATACCATGGCGCAAGAGCTAACCATAAAAAAAGAAAAGAAAGAGATTGAAATCGCTAAGCAATTTGATAAAATTGGAGAATTCAGATTTGAAGTTTTAGTTTCGGCCATTGCTTCTTTAGATAATTTTATAGCAGACAATCCAGGGTCAACCTACAGAGAAGATGCTTTTTATTATAGAGTGAAAGCTGCCACAAACTTGGCTTTAAATAGTACGCAGTTTCGTATGGAAAGTAGATTAAAAGATGCAATGGATATGTATAATGCGCTTGTGAAGTCATATCCCGATACAAAATATAGTAAAGAAGCAGAAAACCTGCACAAAAAGATTTTAAGACAATTAAAAGGATTCGAAAAGGAACCCGAAAAGGATACCAAATAAGATATACAGCAATATAATGAACGATTTAAAAAACACAAAAGCTCCAGTATCGACCGTAACTCATAATAAAAATGAGTTTGACCAAAAAACGGAAAACATTTATGAAGCAATATCAATTGCTTCTAAAAGGGCGATACAAATTAACTCCGAAATAAAAAAAGAGCTTTTAGAAAAGTTAGAGGAGTTCGCAACATACAGTGATAGCCTAGAAGAAGTTTTTGAAAATAAGGAACAAATTGAAGTTTCTAAATTTTACGAAAAATTGCCTAAGCCACATGCACTTGCTGTACATGAATGGTTAGAAGACAAAATCTATTATAGAAATACAGAGAAAGACGCCTAATTATGTTGAGTAGTAAAAATGTTCTTTTGGGAGTTACCGGAGGAATAGCTGCTTACAAAACAACCTTTCTTACACGATTACTAATAAAAGCTGGTGCTAATGTCAAAATTGTAATGACAAATAGTGCCAGTTCTTTTGTTTCTCCACTTACACTTTCTACATTATCAAAAAATCCAGTTTTACTTGATTTTGTTAATGAAGAAGACGGTAGCTTGTCTTGGAATAACCATGTAGAATTAGGTCTTTGGGCAGATATTTTTATTGTAGCGCCAGCAACAGCGAATACATTGTCAAAAATGGCAAATGGTACTTGTGATAATTTGTTAATGGCTACGTACCTTTCGGCTAAATGTCCTGTTTATTTTGCTCCTGCAATGGATCTTGACATGTATAAGCATGATTCTACTAGGGCATCATTAGATAAACTTAAAAGCTATAATAACATTATGATTCCTGCTGAATCTGGTGAATTAGCTAGCGGATTAGTTGGTGAAGGGCGTATGGCAGAACCTGAAAATATTATTTCTTTTTTACAAGAAAATATGTCACAAGGGCTTCCATTATCTGGAAAGAAAGTACTAATAACTGCTGGTCCAACCCATGAGGCTATTGATCCTGTTCGTTTTTTAGGAAACCGTTCTTCTGGAACTATGGGGTTTGAGTTGGCCAAAAAAGCATCAGATTTAGGAGCAAAAGTGTTTTTAATTTCAGGCCCTACTAATTTGTCAATAAGCCATTCTGGAGTAGAATTAATAAGAGTTACTTCTGCCGAAGAAATGTATAATGCTGTTCATGATTATTATAAAAAAATAGATATTGCAATAAGTGCTGCTGCTGTTGCTGATTATAGACCTAAAACAGTTTCTGAACAAAAAATAAAGAAAAAAGGAGAAGGTTTGCAAATAGATTTAGTACGTACTAAAGACATTTTACACTCTATGGGAGCGCAAAAAAAACAGCAGTTTTTAGTTGGTTTTGCACTAGAAACAGAAAATGAAACTGAAAATGCAAAATCCAAGCTAGAGCGTAAAAATTTAGATGCTATTGTTTTAAATTCTTTACAAGATAAAGGAGCTGGTTTTGGAGGCGCTACGAATAAAATAACCTTTATTGATAAGAATTCTAATGTTAAAGCGTTTGAATTAAAGACAAAAGCTGAAGTAGCTTCAGATATTTGGTCAGAAATAATTTCACGAATTCATGCGTAAGTTTTTATTTTTATTTTGTTGCTTCTTATTTTCAGCCACTTTAGTAGCTCAAGAGCTTAATTGTGAAGTTACTATAAACTATGAGCAAGTAACGCAAACAAGACCAGAGGTATTTAAAACATTAGAACGCTCTTTAAATGATTTTGTAAACAAAACTAAGTGGACAAATAGAAGCTTTAAAGAGAACGAAAAGATACAATCTAGATTGTTTATTACTGTTAATAGTGGAGACGGAGACCGTTTTAATGCAACAATACAAATACAATCTTCTAGACCCGTATATAATAGCGCTTACGACACCCCTATTTTTAATTATAAAGACAATTCTTTTGATTTTATTTATCAAGAATTTCAGCCTTTAATTTTTAATGCAAATAGCTTTGAGTCTAATCTAGTAGGGGTAGTATCATATTATGTATACATTATACTTGGTTTAGATGCAGATACTTTTGCGCTTCAAGGAGGTGACGATTATTATAGAAAAGCACAAAATATTGTCACTCAAGCACAAGGAAGTAGTTTTGCTGGGTGGTCTCAAGAATCTGGTAATAGATCTCGTTTTGAGTTGGTAGATAATTTGCTTTCAAATACATTTAGAGAATATCGTGTAACCATGTATAACTACCACCGTAAAGGGATGGATGTTATGAGTGATAATAACAGTACAGGCAAGCAAGTTATTACAGGGAGTTTAAAGTTATTTGAACCACTTATTAAAAGAAGACCAAATGCTTTTTTAATACAAACTTTTTTTGATGCTAAAGCTGAAGAAATTCAAGGTATATTCTCTGATGGTCCAAAAACTGATATCGTTAAGCTTAAGGAAACTTTAAATAAAGTTGCTCCATTCTATTCATCTACCTGGAACCAAATAAAGTACTAGTTTTTTTACCCAAAGAACATATATCTTTGTTTTCTAAATTTATATGTAGTGCTTACCCATCTTTCTATTAAAAATTACGCTTTAATTGAAGACTTAAATGTTTCCTTTGCTGAAGGTTTTACTACTATCACTGGTGAAACTGGAGCCGGTAAGTCTATCCTGCTGGGTGGTTTGTCTTTAGTATTAGGGAAGAGAGCAGATTTATCGTCATTAAAAAATAAAGATGAAAAATGTATTATCGAAGCTTCTTTTGATATTGAAAGGTATGCATTGAAACCATTTTTTGAACATAACGATTTAGATTACGAAAACACTTCTATTTTAAGACGCGAAATTTTACCAAGTAGTAAATCAAGAGCTTTTATAAACGACACACCAGTTACTTTAGATATTCTTTCGGGTCTTGGGGAACGCCTTGTAGATGTGCATTCTCAGCATCAAACCCTACGTTTAACAGAAAATGATTTTCAGATAAAAGTGATTGATGCATTAGCTGATAATGATGCTAACCTTAAGGAGTATAGGGAGAAGCGCGATTTGTATCAAATAGCATCAAAAGAATTAGAAGAATTACTAACCTATCAATCTAACGCCGATAAAGAACTAGACTATAACAGTTTTTTGCTACAAGAATTAGAAAAAGCGCCTTTAAAAACAGGTATTCAGGAAATTTTAGAAGCTGAATATGAGCAACTTAATAATGTAGAAACAATTTTAGAGCAATTAGCACAGGCGCACAAATTATTGAATACAGAACAGTTAGGTATTTTAAATAGCATTTCAGAACTACAACAAGCTACACAAAAATTAGAGCGTTTTGGTAGTCAGTTCGGGGAATTAAACGCACGGATACAATCTATTGCTATTGAGATTACAGATATTGCTAGTGATTTAGAATTACAGCAAGAAAGCGTAGAAGCTAATCCGCAACGTTTAGAAGAAGTTAATAATCAGTTACAAACATTACATAACCTTTATAAGAAACATCATGTAGATTCGGTTGCTGCCTTATTAGAAATACAGGAAGGTTTGGCTATAAAAGTAGATGCAGCTATAAATATAGAAACCAAGATTAAGGAGAAACAAAAAACAGTAACAGAAAGTGAAACAGCATTAAATGCTATAGCACTAAAAATAAGTAAGAATCGTAATGCTACAATCCCTAAATTAAAGTCATTACTGCAAGAAAGACTTGCTTCTCTTGGAATGGCTTCTGCAACTTTTGAGATAGAAATTAGTCCGTCGCAAAACTTTAAAATTAATGGTAAAGATGAGCTTAGTTTTCTTTTTTCGGCCAACAAAGGAAGTACTTATGGGGAATTAAAGAAAGTAGCTTCAGGAGGAGAATTATCTAGAATAATGCTTGTAATAAAATCCATTCTAGCGACTTATGTGCATTTGCCTACCTTAGTCTTTGATGAAATTGATACGGGTGTCTCTGGAGAAATATCTAATAAGATGGGTGAGATTATGCAAGAAATGAGTGCTACTATGCAAGTATTTTCTATTACGCATTTACCCCAAGTAGCATCAAAAGGAGTACGTCAATATAAAGTATTTAAACAAGAAGGCGTTTCTAGTACTACTACACATATGAAGCAATTAGATACTGAAGAACGTATTAACGAATTGGCAGAAATGTTAGGAGGCAAATCACTATCTACATCTGCAATAGCACACGCAAAAGAGTTGCTAGATATAAATAGTTAAAACACACTTTTATTTTACTTTAGCGCTACTGCTAAATCAACACCCAAATTGCTATCTTTGTCGTTTAAACTAACAATTAAGAATACATGGGTTACAATCTGTTAAAAGGAAAAAGAGGTATTATTTTTGGCGCCTTAGATGAAAATTCTATTGCTTGGAAAACAGCAGAAAGAGTACATGAAGAAGGTGGGACTTTTGTCTTAACAAATGCTCCTATTGCTATGAGAATGGGGCAAATAAAAGTGCTGGCAGAAAAAACAGGTTCAGAAATTATTCCTGCTGACGCTACAAGTGAAGAAGATTTAGAAAACTTAGTATCACAGGCTGTTGAAATTTTAGGTGGCAAGTTAGATTTTGTATTACATTCTATAGGGATGTCTGTAAATGTTAGAAAAGGACGTGCGTATACAGATGAAAAATATGATTTTACCACTAAAGGATGGGATGTCTCTGCACTGTCTTTCCATAAAGTTATGCAATCTTTATATAAAGCAGATGCTATGAATGAGTGGGGTAGTGTAGTAGCACTTACATATATGGCTGCACAGCGTACTTTTCCAGATTATAATGATATGGCAGACAACAAGGCTTATTTAGAGTCTGTAGCACGTAGTTTTGGGTATTTCTTTGGTAAAGAAAAGAAAGTACGTGTAAACACCATCTCTCAGTCACCAACGCCAACAACAGCTGGGCAAGGTGTAAAAGGTTTTGATGGTTTTATTAGCTATGCAGAAAAAATGTCTCCATTAGGCAATGCAACAGCATCAGATTGTGCAGACTATACAATTTCACTATTCTCGGATTTAACCAAAAAAGTTACCATGCAAAATTTGTTTCATGATGGCGGTTTTTCTAATACAGGTGTTAGTCAAGAGGTAATAGAGGAATTTACAAAATAATGGTATTTAAGATACTTGAAAGCCATCCATAATAGGGTGGCTTTCGTATTTATACGAATATGAATAGTTTAAGTTTTTCATTTATCATTCCTGTGTTTAATAGACCGGATGAGATTAAAGAATTATTAGAAAGCCTTTCTAAACAGGACTATAATAAAGCTTTTGAGATAGTTATTGTAGAAGATGGCTCTACTTTAAGCTCAGAAGAAGTTATTACTGCTTACAAGGAAAAACTTCAAATTTCATATTATCAAAAGAAAAATTCTGGACCTGGAGATTCTAGAAATTATGGGATGCAACGTGCCAAAGGCAATTATTTTATAGTTTTAGATTCGGACTGCATTATTCCGCCACAATATCTTGTAGAAGCAGAAAAAGAATTGCAAAAAGAGTTTGTGCATTGCTATGGAGGTCCTGATGCTGCTCATGAATCGTTTTCTTTAGTGCAAAAGGCAATTAATTATGTAATGACCTCTTTATTTACTACAGGCGGAATACGAGGAAATAAAAGAGCCTTAGACAAGTTTCAGCCACGTAGTTTTAATATGGGAATTTCTAAAGAGGCTTTTGAAGCAACGCAGGGTTTTGGTAATATACACCCAGGAGAAGACCCAGACTTGACTTTTAGAATTTGGAACGCAGGATATAAAACCCGTTTGTTTGCAAAAGCCTTTGTGTATCATAAACGCCGTATAGATTGGGCTAAATTTTATAAGCAGATAAATAAATTTGGAATGGTTAGACCCATTTTAAATAAATGGCATCCTAGGACTGCTAAGCTAACCTATTGGTTTCCTACTCTTTTTATACTTGGCTTACTATTTTCTATTCC
>CAZLUS010000008.1:7006-30080 GCA_964562775.1 uncultured Flavobacteriaceae bacterium
TTTCAATTTTTAAGCTATAGTCTAAATCAGAAAGAAATTGACATTAATTTACGTCAAGTAAGTAGTAAAGGCAATACGTATTACCTAACCGACAATGAAATAAAGGCACAGATGGAACGCCAACTATCAAACACTGTTTCTTTGTTAGAATTAGAAAAGGATACTTTTTATATAGATTTGTATAAAGTTATTCTAAAAGAAATACCTATAAAGTCTAATGTAACAATAGGTGTAGCTCCAAATCATTTATTGGTAGAAAATTTAAAACTAGAACCACCAGTTGTTAGCATAAAAGGACCATCAAAAGAAGTATCTAAAATAAATGAAGTTTTAACTGAAGAATTAATCTTAAATGATTTATCTGTGAGTTTTTCTAAAGAGCTAAAACTAATAAAACCTAAAGGGACTACTAATACCATACTTCTTGATACCAAAACACAATTGGTAGGCAAGGTTGTCGAATTCTCAGAGAAAGAGTTTAATGTAGCTATAAGTGCTGAAAATTTACCAGAGGGTTATGGCATAAAAATGTTTCCGAATGAAGTTAAATTGATATGCAAAGCAAGTGTAGATAGATTAAAAACTATGAAATCATCGGATTTTGGAGTCATTGTAGATTATAATGCTCTCGACAAAACTAGTTCAGAGTATTTAAATGTAAGACTCAAGCACAAACCTAAAGAGGCGTATTCGGTACAGTTATTGAACAATCAAGTAGAATTTGTTTTAGAAAAATTATGATTGTAGGTCTTACAGGTGGTATAGGTAGTGGTAAAAGTACAGTGGCTAACTTATTTAGAGAATTAGGCGTTCCAGTTTATGATTCAGATAAGGAAGCTAAGCTACTTATGAATACTTCCGATAAAATTAAAAAAGCCCTTGTAAAATTATTAGGAAAGGAATCTTACATTGATGGAAAGTTAAACAGAACTTATATATCAGACAAAGTCTTTACAAACCCAGAACTGCTAGCAGAACTTAATGCAATTGTGCATCCGCAAGTAAAAATACACTTTAAAGCGTGGTGTGCTCAGCAGAATTACAAATACCTTATTCAAGAAAGTGCATTGATATTTGAGAATAAATCACAAAACAATTACGACAAAATAATTTTAGTCACAGCACCTTTAGAGATTAGAGTAGCAAGAGTTGTTAAAAGAGATAATAGCTCTAAAGATGCTGTTTTACAAAGAGTTAACAATCAATTATTAGATTCTGAAAAAATAGATTTTTCAGATTTCATTATTGAAAATATTGACATAAAGTCTACTACTGAAAGTATTAAGAAGGTTCACGACCAACTACTAATATATCGTGAATAAACCTTAAATTTTAACATTTTTGTTAAGGTTTGGTTAAACGGTAAATAGCCTAAATGTTAAATTTCTAATTTTGTACTAATGAACAAGAAGCGTTTTGTACTTCTCGTTATCTTAATGAGCCTTTCTCTTGTTGGAATCATTTCTGTACAAGCTTATTGGATTAAACAGTCAGTAGCGGATAAGGAAGAGCAATTTTCGAATGCAGTTGAAGATGTATTAGATAAGGTTGCAAACAGGGTTGAGGCAAGAGAACGTAAAGATTATATGGATAGAGTTGTTAATGCAGACAGCCTAAAGGTTCCAAAATCTGAAAAACTGAGAAGTATATTTTTTGTTGACCGTGATTTAAATTCGGATGAAATAAAACTTTTTAAACACGGTATTTTAGAAGAAGACTACGGTTCTTCTTCCATGTTCTTTGATAATGCTGGAGTTATAGACACTATACCGCTTAAGAATTTTACGTCTAGGCAAACGACTACCATATTTAAAGAAGATTATGGAATAGATGGTCGTAGTTATGCCTTAACACCTATTCAAAAATTTCAAAAAATAGGAGGAATGGCAGAGACAGAAAAAATACTCCTTAACGAGGTTATATATGAAGCAGCCAAAAGTGTGCCAATTCATAAAAGAGTATCTAATCAAGAAATACAGTTGCTTTTAAATAGAGAGCTTAAGAATAGAGGTATAAATATTGATTACCAATATGGTATTTATAGCAGTGGTTTTCCTACTAAACTAAAGTCAAAAAAATTCAAGTATAGTGAGAAATCTGTTTATGACGCTCCTATTTTTAGAGATTCAGACGGGATTACCAATTTTGCGCTCTTATTGTCATTTCCATCAAAAAAGAAATTTCTTTTAAATAGTATAATGACATTAACGGTACTGTCATTGCTTTTTGTATTGGTCATTATAGTAGCATATTCAAGTGCTATTTACCAATTAATTCAACAGAAGCAGATTTCAGAGATAAAATCTGATTTCATAAATAATATGACGCATGAGTTTAAAACACCTATAGCAACTATAAATCTAGCCGTTGAAGCTATTAGAAACCCTAAGTCAATTGACGATAAAGAAAAGGTTTTAAGGTATTTAGGTATGATAAGGGATGAGAATAAAAGAATGCATGCCCAAGTAGAAAATGTACTTAGAATATCTAAGCTAGAAAAAAATCAGTTAGATATTAGTAAAGATAGGGTAGATGCTCACGACATAATAAATGATGCGATTGCACATATAGAATTAATAGTAGAAGATAGAGGCGGTTATGTAAAAGCACATTTAGATGCAGAAAGGTCAGACGTTTTAGCTAATGATATGCATTTTACTAATGTTATTGTAAATGTATTAGATAATGCAGTTAAATATTCACCAGAAGCCCCTAAAATAGATGTGTCTACAGAGAAGGCAAAAAATAATATAGTTATAAAAGTACAGGATCAAGGTTCTGGAATGAGTAAAACTGTTTTGAAAAAAGTTTTTGAAAAATTTTATAGAGAACATACAGGAAATATACATAATGTAAAGGGGCATGGCTTAGGCCTAGCTTACGTAAAGAAAATAGTTGATGATCACCAAGGTGAAGTTTATGTTGAAAGTGAAAAAGGGAAAGGAAGCACTTTTTATATTAAACTACCTTTAATTTAAAAAAGCATGGAAGTAGAAAATAAGAAAATTTTATTGGTAGAAGATGACCCAAATTTTGGAATTGTCTTAAAGGATTATTTACAGATGAATGATTTTGATGTTGTTCTTGCAAAGAACGGCATGGAAGGCTTTGAAAAGTTTAAAAAAGATAATTATGATGTCTGTATTTTAGATGTTATGATGCCTTATAAAGATGGCTTTACTTTAGCAAAAGAAATCCGCGAAAAAAACGAAAACGTTCCTATTGTTTTTCTTACTGCAAAAACAATGAAAGAAGATGTTTTAAAAGGATATAAAGCTGGTGCAGACGACTATTTAAACAAACCTTTTGATTCTGAAGTACTTTTAATGAAACTTAAAGCTTTACTTCAAAGAAAGTCAGCTAATACATTAGCAGACAGCAAACAATTTGAATTTATTATAGGAAATTTCCACCTTAATTCTAAACTTCGTTTTCTAAAATATAAAGAAGAAGAGTCTATCAAACTTTCTCCTAAAGAAAATGAGTTATTACGACTTTTAGCATTGCATGAGAATGATTTAATGCCAAGAGAGTTAGCGCTAACTAAAATATGGAGAGATGACAATTATTTTACTTCTAGAAGTATGGATGTCTATATTGCTAAATTGCGTAAATACTTAAAACGTGATGATGTAGTAGAGATTTTAAACATACATGGGGAAGGATTCCGCTTGGTAGTTAAGGTAGAGGGAGAATAAAGTTATATCACATCATAAACAAAAGAGAGCGCTAATTAGCGCTCTCTTTTGTTTTATAGAAACAGATACAGTGTGCTAACAGTAGCCATACCAGTTAGCGCAAGAATAGTAGTCATCATAGTCCATGATTTAAAAGTCTCTTTTTCTGTAATACCCAAGTATTGACCCACTAACCAAAAGCCACTATCATTAACATGAGAAAAAATACTTGCTCCAGATGCTATTGCAATTACCATACAAGCCAATTGCATAGGACTGAGTTCAGTATTAACTAATAAGGGAGAAATTAGACCTGCGGCAGTTATCATAGCTACTGTAGATGAGCCTTGTATAATACGTACTATGGCTGCGCTTATAAAAGCAAAGGCTAAAATGGGGAAACCAACATTACTTAAAGAAGTGGCTAAAAGTTCTCCAGCACCTGTATTCGTTAAAACCTGTTTAAAAACCCCTCCAGCTCCAGTAAGTAGTATTATAGTTCCTGCTGGAGCTAAGGATTTACTTGTTATTTTAAATAATTGATCTTTGGTGTATCCTCTTCTAATGCCAAAGAAATACCATGCTAAAAAATTAGCAATTATTAGTGCAGAAAAAGGGTGCCCAATTAAAGCAATACCATTTAAAACAGTTTTATTTTCTATGCCAAAAGCACCACTAGCTACTATAGTATTTAAAAGTATGAGGATGATAGGGATAGCGATAATGAAGAGGGTTAATCCAATATTAGGGAGTGCAGTATTTTCATCTGTTTCTACTTCACTCGGAGCAACAACATGTATTTTTTTTGCGATATATTTTCCAAAAAGTAAGCCACTAACTAAAGCAGTTGGTATACCTACGATAAAACCTACTAAAATAACCCATCCTAATTCTGCTCCAATAATATCTGCTACAGCTATAGGCCCTGGAGTAGGGGGTATAAAAGCATGTGTTATGGCAAGTCCAGCAAGCAAGGGAATAGCATAAAGTAAAAGTGATTTACCTGTTTTGCGTTGCAAGGCATAAATCATAGGTACGAGTATAATAAAAGCAACGTCAAAAAATACAGGTATGGCAATTAAAAAACCAGAGATTACCATTGCCATTGGGGCATTTTTAATTCCGAATTTTACTATCATAAAATTAGCAATGGCTTTCGCTCCCCCCGAAGTTTCTAAAATAGCACCAAACATTGCACCTAAACCAACTACTGTTGCAACAAAGCCCAAAGTATTACCCATACCTTCTTGTATGGTTTTAATAATCTGAGAAGCATCTAAACCAGCTATTAATCCAACAGTAATACTTCCAACTAATAAGGCAATAAAGGCATTGATTTTTAATCTTAGAATAAGAAATAAGAGAATTGCTATACCTGCAAAAACAGCGAGAATTAAGTTAGTTTCAATCATTTTAGTTGGCTTAAAATTTCTTTGACTATTTGTTTTGGTGTTTCCATAATGGAAACTGTAATTGCTTTTTTAGGAGGTTCTAAAGCATCAAACTGCGATTTTAATAGCGTAGAAGTCATATAATGATTATCTCTACTGTCTAATCTCTCTTTAATTTCAGCAAAGCTTCCTTTTAAATAAATAAAGCGCGTATCAGTTTCAATATCAGTTGTTAATTGTATTCTATACTTTTCTTTTAAAGCAGAGCAGGCAATAATACCTCCTTTGGTTTTATGTTCTTTGGCAAGTAGATTTAATTTAGCTAACCACCCAAATCTATCGTCATCATTTAAAGGTTGTCCAGAAGCCATTTTTTCTATGTTTTCTTTCGAGTGATAATCATCACCATCAAAAAAAGGAACCCCTAGTTCTTTAGACAAAAGTTTACCAATGGTTGTTTTTCCAGTTCCAGAAACTCCCATAATAAAACACACGTGTTTACTCATTAAGTACGCTATTCAAATGAACTTTAAATGTATTTATAATTTCTGTATGTTCTTTATTATAATCGACCCAAAATATTTTAGAATTTTTGCGGTACCATGTTAATTGGCGTTTTGCAAAACGCCTGGTGTTTTTCTTTATTTCACTTACAGCTTCTTCTAGCGAAAAACTCCCCTCAAGAAAAGTAAACAATTCTTTATAACCAACAGTTTGCAATGCGTTTAATACTTTGTGCGGCAACAAGGATTTAGCTTCCTCTAAAAGCCCTTCTTCTAACATTAAATCAACTCGTTGATTAATTCTACTATAGATTAGCTCTCTTTCTGCGTTTAATCCAATGTATATGGTTTTAAAATTTCGAGATGGTTTCTCTTGATTTAAAAAAGAAGAATAGGGTTTTCCTGTTCCTATACAAATTTCTAATGCTCTTATGAGCCTATGTGGGTTTTCTATATCTACTTTTTGATAATAGGTATTGTCTAATTTCTTGAGTTGATTTTGCAAACTTGTAAGCCCATCAGTTTTTAATTGTTCGTTGAGTTTTTCTCTTATTTTAGGGTCTATTACAGGAAATTTATCTAATCCATTTGATATAGCATCTACATAAAGACCACTACCACCAACCATAACAACAAAATTAGTATTCTTAAATAGTTGATTTAGTTTGGCTATAGCATCTTTTTCAAAATTACCGACGGAGTAGGCATCAAAAATGCTTTTATGCTGAATAAAATGATGTGTAACAGCTTCAATTTCTTCCGTAGAAGGCACTGCGGTACCAATTTTCATTTCTTTATAAAACTGTCTTGAATCTGCAGAGATAATTTCTGTTTGGTAATATTGCGCTAAGGAAATGGCTAATTTAGTCTTGCCTATGGCTGTTGGTCCAACAACAGCTATTAGTACTTTGGTGCTCATAATTCATCTCCACAATTATAACAATGCTTTGCATTGTCTCTATGGCCTTCGTAGGCACAAGAGGGGCATGCTTGTGTGTTCGTATGTACAATACTTGCTTCAGTGTTATTTTTCTTACTGTGCTTAGAAAATTCTACAGTAACAATACCTGTAGGTACAGCTATAATACCATAACCAAGAACCATAATTATAGTCGCTATAAATTGCCCTAAACTCGTTTGCGGAGCAATATCGCCATATCCTACTGTTGTTAGTGTAACGATAGTCCAATAAATACTTCGGGGTATGCTGGTAAAGCCCGTTTCATCACTTTCTACCAGATACATTATAGTACCCATTATTATAGATAAGATTAGAACAACATATATAAATACAGTTATTTTTGCTCTACTGGCTTTTAATGCTTTTTTTAATTGCGATGCTTCGCCTAAAAATTTAACAAGTTTTAAAATTCTAAACACCCTTAGTAGCCTTAGTGCTCTAACCGCTAAAAGTACTTGAGAGCCTACAAAAATATAGGAGAGGTATAGCGGAATGGTCGATATAAAATCGATAATACCATAAAAGCTAAAGATATATTTAAAGGGTTTTTTAATGCTGATAATTCTAGCAATATATTCTAGGGTAAAAAATATGGTAATGCCCCATTCGAATGCGAAAAGTAAATCGTGGTATTTATAATCAATGTATTTAACGCTTTCAAGCATTACCAAAATAACACTGACAATTATTAAAAAGAATAAGCTTATATCAAAGAATTTACCTGCGGGAGTATCTGCTTCATAAATTATTTCATGAAGCCTATTTCGCCATCCAGATTGTATTTTATGTTCTTTCAAAGGTTATTCCTTTAATTCTATAATTTTTATTCTTTTGCGCTTACGTAAATACGATTCTATAATAAAAGTAGCATATTCATCAGCATGCATTTTAGTAATAATAGATTCTAAGATATGAATATTATTTAGTTGGTAATTTAAATCTATAAATCCAAGTCCGCAAAGAAGTCCATTTTTTATAACAATTACGCTTTGTTCTCCATTTTCTCTTCCTCTATCTAAAACAGCTATGTTACGTTTGTCTATACTATATTTATTGGTTAAAGCTATAATTTCAGCATTTTGAGTATCTGTATTTTCTACTTCTTTTAAATGATACTTTTCGGTAATTTTCTCTAAAAACTTTTTAGAAGATTTTAAGCTGTTAAAACTCCCTAAGCGTTTAGATTGACCGTTTGCTCTTTCGGCTTTAAAAGATAGGAAGCCATCTTTATTTTCAAAAACATATACCCCATGCGAATAGCCTTTCTTTCGCGTTCTATTGTTAAATTTTGGACTATTTTTTTGGATTTCATGATGCTCTTTTAGTAAAGCAACAAGTTCACTGCCGGTATGTTCAAAAGTTACTTTCTTTGTTTCTTTCTGTAATTTTCTAGCCAAATCACCCGCATTGGTAAAGTGCTGATTGACTCTTTTTTTAATATTTTTAGACTTTCCTATGAATAAGATTTTCCCATATTTATCATGCATATAATAGACCCCAGTTTCTGAAGGTAGTGCATCTACAATATCAAGTTGTTTTGTAGAGAGCTCCCCTAAGGTTTCTTCTCGTATAACTTCTGTAATTATAGTTTTTTCGGAGTCTTTGCTTAAAAGTAATTTAAATAGCTTCAAAGTAGCAAGGGCGTCTCCATTAGCTCTGTGTCTATCACTAACAGCAATGCCAAGTGAACGGACTAATTTGCCTAAACTATGTGATTCAGCCTCAGGGATAAGCTTTTTAGATAAATCGACGGTACAAAGGCTTTTACGCTTAAAATCATAGCCTAACCTTCTAAATTCAGTTCTTAAAATACGATAATCGAATTGTGCATTATGTGCTACTATAACAGCATCTTGTGTTATTTCTACAATGCGCTTTGCAACTTCATGAAACTTAGGTGCAGTTACTAGCATTTTGTTGTTAATACCAGTAAGATTTACAACAAAGGGTTGAATATCTCTTTCTGGATTTATAAGACTTATGAACTTGTCTACAACTTTATGCCCATCAAAACGGTGGATTGCAATCTCCATGATGCCTTCCTCATTATATTTTCCACCAGTACTTTCTATATCTAGAATGGCATACATTAACGCTGTGCTTATTTAAGTGTAATTTCTTGCGCCAAAGATACTACTTCCTATACGTACCATGGTGCTACCTTCTTCAATAGCAATTTTATAATCACCGCTCATTCCCATTGATAGGGTGTCGATAGTGGGAATCGTTAGTTTTAAGGTATCGAATAGTTGTTTTAAGGATTTAAATTCTTCACGAATTTGGGCTTTATCACCAGTAAATGTAGCCATACCCATTAGTCCTCTAATTTTAATATGCTCCATCGCCTTAAAATCATCAGAATTAATAATATCCTCTAATTCTTTTTTGTCTAAACCAAACTTGGTGTCTTCTGTAGCAATGTGCATTTGCAAAAGGCAAGGAATAACTCTATTGTGTTTAGCCCCTTGTTTATTTATCTCTTTTAATAGTCTAAAACTATCTACGCCATGTATTAAAGAGACATATTCTGCCATATATTTAACCTTATTTCGCTGTAAATGCCCTATCATATGCCATTCTATGTCTTTGGGTAGTTCTTCCCATTTACGTGTCATTTCCTGCACTTTGTTTTCGCCAAAAACACGTTGTCCAGCATTATAGGCTACTAAAACATCTTCATTAGGTTTCGTTTTAGAAACAGCTATTAGGTGTACTTGTTTAGGGATAGAAGTAGCTATTTTTTTTAAGTTTTCAGCGATAGCCATATGGGTGTATTATAGTTCATAAATTGCTAGACCACTTCTAAGCTTAGGTTCAATATAAGTGCTTTTAGGCGGCATTACCAAACCTGCATCTGCAATAGCTTTAATTTCATCTACTGTAATTGGGATTAAGCCAAAACCTACTGCAAAATCGCCTTTGTCAATAGCATCTTTCATTTGTATTAGATTGTGTTTGCCGTAACCATAAGAAATGCGTTTGTCATTTCTAAGGTCAGAAACTCCTAATACAGGCTTTAATATGGTTTTGTATAGGATTTGGGTGTCTAGTTCACTTAAAGAGTCTGTAAATTGATACACTTTTTTACGAAGGTAAAGTGAATAAAACGCTCCATCTAAATACATGCTAAAATGATGCTTTTTAGTTGGTTTATAGATTTCATCATCTCTTTTTTCAATACGATAAAAAGTATCTAATTGTATTAAAAATTCTTCTTTAGAAAGCCCATTAAGGTCTTTTATCATTCGGTTGAATTCTGATATAATGACCTGCGATTCCGGAATTAAGTAGCTCATAAAATAATTATAGGACTCATCTCTAGTATTTTTAGGATGCTCTTTGCTTAATTCTTTTGCTAGTAAACTTGATGAAGCACTTCTGTGATGCCCATCGGCAATATATAAGGCGTCTATTTTTGCAAAAACATTTTGCAAAGCAATTATTGTTTTTTGGTCACTAATTTTCCAAAGTTGATGTTGTATTTTATCTGTGGTGGTAAAATGATAGATGGATTCTTTCTTCACTTCATTCTTTAGAATAACAGCAACTTCCTCATTGTCTTTATAGGTCATTAATACAGGTTCAGCATTAAAACCTACTGTTTTAAGATAATCAGCAAATAAAACCTCTCGCTTTTCTATGGTATTTTCGTGTTTTTTAATGTTGTTATTTCGATAATCATTAACGCTAGTCCCACAGAATAAACCAATGCTCTTAAAATCACCATTAATAATTTCATATAAATAAAAACAAGGGGTATCCTCTTTTTCAAAAATAGCATCTTCTAAAAATTCTAAATACCGATTATGAACTAATTTAAATCGTTCTTTACCTGTAATGTTTTTATCGAATTTAAAGCCCGGATTTATGATATGCAAAAATGAAAACGGATTGTATTTTAAGATAGATTGAAGTTCTTCTTTTGAATACTCTTCATATGATTTTGACGCCACAAAAGCTACTTTATCTTTTACGGGTCTTATAGCTTTAAAAGGTTTTATTATAGCCATTTAGATTATGCAAATTGTAGTGATACTTTATCTGCTTTTCTTGATTCTGAGTAATCGTAAAAGCCTTCTCCAGATTTCACGCCTAGCTTACCTGCCATTACCATATTCACTAATAAAGGACATGGAGCGTATTTTGGGTTTTTAAAACCATCATACATTACATTTAATATTGATAGACATACATCTAACCCTATAAAGTCCGCTAGTTGTAAAGGACCCATTGGGTGTGCCATTCCTAATCGCATTACGGTATCAATTTCACTAACGCCAGCAACCCCATTATATAAAGTTTCAATAGCTTCATTAAGCATTGGCATTAGTATTCTATTTGCAACAAATCCCGGGTAGTCATTAACCTCAGTTGGTGTTTTGCCTAGTTTTGTAGAAAGTTCCATAATACTATTTGTCACTTCATTAGAGGTGCTGTATCCCCTAATAATTTCCACTAATTTCATTATAGGAACAGGATTCATAAAATGCATCCCTATAACTTTATCGGGTCTGTTGGTGGCTGCTCCAATTTGTGTAATAGATATAGAAGACGTATTTGTGGCTAAAATTGTTTTTTCGTCACAAATGGCATCTAATTGCCTAAAGATATCTAGCTTAATAGTTAAATTTTCAGTTGCAGCTTCAACAACCAAATCTGTTTTAGCAACTCCTTTTTCTAATTTGGTATATGTACTAATATTAGTAAGCGTATTTTCTTTGTCTTTTTCAGAAATACGCTCTTTAGTTACCATTCTGTCTAAGTTTTTAGTAATTGTCACCAAACCTTTATCTAAAGATTCTTGCGAAATATCTATCAGGTTAACTTTAAAACCATTTTGTGCAAAAACATGAGCAATACCATTACCCATAGTACCTGCTCCAATAACTGCTATTGTTTTCATAATTCTTTGTTTTTTTATTCTTTAAAAGCTGCTATAACCTGTAGCGCCACTCTTAGTGCGTTTGTACCTTGTAAAAGAGATACAATAGGCTCTGTATCTGTATTAATGGCATCTGCAAAGGTTTCTAGTTCGTCTAAAATTGCATTATTTGTAGCGATATCTGGATTCTCAAAATATATTTGCTTTTTAATACCCTCGGCATTTTGTAATATCATATCAAAATCCCCTGGATTTTCTGAAGCGTCTTTCATCTTAACAACCTCTACTTTTTTTTCTAAGAAATCAACAGAAATATAAGCATCCTTTTGAAAGAAACGCGATTTGCGCATATTCTTGAGCGAAATTCTACTGGCAGTTAAATTAGCTACACAACCATTCTCAAATTCTATTCGAGCATTAGCAATATCTGGCGAATTGCTAATAACAGATACACCACTTGCATTTACTTTCTTTACTTTAGAATGTACTACACTAAGAATTGCATCAATATCATGAATCATTAAATCTAAGACCACAGGAACATCTGTGCCTCTGGGGTTAAATTCTGCAAGTCTATGCGTTTCAATAAACATGGGGTTGTCAATCTTGTCTTTTACAGCTAAAAATGCAGGGTTAAACCGTTCTACATGCCCTACTTGCCCTTTAATATTGTATGCTTTAGCTAGCTCTAATAAGTGCTCTGCTTCGGCTAATGTATTTGTTATGGGTTTTTCTATAAAAACATGCTTCCCTTTTGTGATTGCTTTTTTAGCACAATCGTAATGCGAAAGTGTAGGAGTAACAATATCAATAACATCGACGCTGTCTATTAGTTCATTGATATTATTAAAATAAGAATACCCAAATTCACTGCTAACTTTTTTGCCATTAATTTCATCTTGGTCATAAAAACCAATAAGCTCATATTTTTTTGATTCGTTGAGTAAACGAAGATGAATTTTCCCTAAATGTCCTGCACCCAGAACACCAACTTTCAGCATAGAATTAAGTTTTTTCAAAAATACGGATATCGCTTTAATTTAAGATGGAGTTTTGCTTAAGTTAATAAAGAACTTTATAAATTCGCTAACCAAACCAAATTATGCGAGATACTTTAAAACATAGTGGAATGCGCAATAAACTTGCCCAAAAAGTTGCTTCTAAGGGTATTGTTGACGAAAAAGTATTAAACGCCATTAGAGAAATCCCTAGGCATTTGTTTTTAGATAGTAGTTTTGAGGAGCATGCCTATGAAAATAAGGCTTTTCCCATAGGTGCAGACCAAACAATTTCTCACCCGTATACGGTAGCTTTTCAAACGGAATTATTACAAGTTGCTGAAAACCATAAAATTTTAGAAATAGGCACTGGCAGTGGTTACCAAACCGCTATTTTATTACAATTAAAAGCTAAAGTATATACCATTGAGCGTCAATTAGAATTATTTAAAAAGACGAAACTCTTTTTTACTAAAATGGGGTATAGGCCTAAAAAAGTAATTTTTGGCGATGGTTATAAGGGATTAGAAACTGAGGCTCCATTTGATGGGATTATAGTAACTGCAGGTGCTCCTAAAGTCCCTAAAGCCTTGCTTGCACAACTAAAAATAGGGGGTAGGCTTGTAATTCCTGTTGGGGATAAAGAACAAATTATGACCTTGTTTATTCGTAAATCTGAAAAAGAGTTTGAAAAGGAAGAGTTTGGAAATTTTAGATTTGTGCCTTTACTAGAGAATAAGAATTAGTTATTAAAACTCTTTTTAATTCTCGATAGATTGCGTTTGTTGTCTCTATCTTTAATAGTATCACGCTTATCGTACTCTTTTTTTCCTTTTGCTAATCCTATATTCATTTTAGCAAGACCTTTTTCGTTTAAAAAAAGATTTATAGGTACAATGGTGTTACCAGATGTGGTTACTTCTCTTTGTAATTTTTTAAGCTCTTTTTTATTAAGTAATAGTTTGCGAGTTGCTTTTGGTTTATGGTTGTAATGCCCACCATGGCTATATTCATCAATCTGCATATTAACAACAAAAAGCTCCCCAGCATCATTAAATTCACAGAAGCTTTGTGATAAAGAAGCTTTACCTAAACGAATTGACTTGATCTCTGTACCACCAAGAACAATTCCTGCAGTATATTTATCCAAGATTTCATAATCAAACTTGGCACGCCTATTCTTTATGTTTATGTTTTTTTGCATGGACTGCAAAAGTAAGAACTATAGAATTATTGTTGCTCCTTTGTAATTAATAAAGCTTGTTTAACGACAGATACGAAATGAAAAAAATAATTCTTTTACTTTTTATAGGTGTTTTATACGCATGTGCTGAAAAAGCTAAACCTTTAACGGCTCAAAATATTATTGACAAAGCTATTGAAGCTAGTGGAGGTGAATTATATAAAGAACGGAAAGTGTCTTTCTTTTTTAGAGCCAAGGAATATGTTTCTGAAATGAATGATGGAAGAACTAGCTTTACTCGAATTAGCACTAAAGACGGTATAAAAACCACAGATATCCTAAATAATAATTCTTTTAAGCGATTTTTAAATGATAGTTTAATTACTGTAGCTGATAGTATGACTACTCGCTATTCTAATGCTATAAACTCAGTACATTATTTTGCGCGTTTGCCCTATGGTTTAAATGCAACAGCGGCTCATAAGGAACTTATGGGAGAAGTTTCAATTAAAAATAAAGAATACTATAAAATAAAGGTCACTTTTGATCAAGAAAATGGAGGCGTAGATTTTGAAGACACCTATATCTACTGGTTTAATAAAGAAACTTATGCGCCTGACTATTTAGCCTATGAATTTCATGTAGATGGTGGAGGAATACGTTTTAGAGAAGCTTTTAATGAGCGCTTTGTAAATAATATACGTTTTGTCGATTACAATAATCTAAAGCCAAAAAACAAAGAGGCTTCTCTGTATGAAATTGAAAGCCTTTTTGTAAAAGGGGAATTAAAATTACTTTCTAAAATTGAACTTGATAGTATTAAAGTGTCTCCTTTACATTAATCTATTTTAAGACGTATATCTGTTGCAACACTGTCAATTATTCTAACAATAAAAAGACTGCTGTTATCAGTATCATCCATAGATTCATATTTTTCGTAGCCTATAAGTTTATTCGCCATAACTGGTGTCGTATTACTATGCCCTACAAGTAAAACATTCTTACCTAGGTTTTCTTCTTTTAAAACATCAATATCTATATCGTTAGGGTTGTAGTAGGTAACGTTGATGTCTTTTTTTATTGAAATTGGCGCAGCAGTCATGGAAGTACGCTCATAATTGGTAGAATAAATAATGTCTAAATCGATTGGCGAAAAAACTTCTGCCCATCTAATAGCACGTCCAAGACCATCTTGATTTAATTCTGGATCAGAATTTTCAGGGTTTGTTCTGTCCTTCTCTGCATGTCTAATAAGATAAAAAGTAGAAATTACAGGATCTGTTTTTATTTCTTTACCTTCATTTTTGCATGAAATAAACCCTACAGTAAGAAAAATCAAAATAAAAAATTTGACAATAGTAATATTTCTGATTTTTAAAGAAAGCATCATAAGTACGTAATTTATTTATCCTAAAAATAGTATTTAATTTTTAAGTTTGCGCTATGCGAAGAATAACAGTCTTTTTGTTCGTTTATTTTATTTCGTTCAATTTTTTTGGACAAGAAGCTACTTTACCCGAAGATTTTAGGCAACATAACCTAACGCAATTTAATGCAAGCTTATGGAATGCAACCTACGCTTTAGATTGGAATACTCCTAAAGCTATTTCTTTGTGGACGCGCTGGCAATGGCAGTCTGTAGACACAGACCCAACAAGTATATTTGTAAATTATACACACGATTTTACTCCAAACACGGCTGTTGGTTTGGGTTTTTTAGAACATAATACGGGTACTTTTTTAAATACTGGAGGCGTATTAAATTTTGCGCAATCTATTTCAATCAGAGAAAATATAAATCTTATACTTGGGGCAAATGTTTATTTGTTTCGACAAGAAATAGCAGATGATAGATTTAATGCTGATTTAGGTATTGAAACAGAAAGTGACTTTTTAGCACAGTTTTCGCCAGCAATTCGTTTAAATATTTCCAGTTTTAACCTGGCACTATCCCTAGAAAATGCAATTGATTATAACTTTTCTTTAAGTGAAAGTAATAGTGATACTAACAGTTTTATTGGAGTTTTAAGTAATGATTTTCCAGTTACACTCTTTCCTTCAATAGCAAATAATTTTGTAAGACCTATTGTTTATGTTAAAACTATTCCTGATGCCGATACGCAGTACGGTGGCAATATCTTATTCTCTACGGATAAATTTTGGACGCAAGCAGGATATAATAGTTTTTATGGCCCATCTGGAGGCGTTGGGGTTACCTTCTTTAAAAAACTTTCTGTTGGAGGCTTGGTAGAATTTGGAGTAAGTGATTTATTAAGTGATGAAGACACTACTTTTGAATTCATAGCTTCTTATAATTTTGGGAAAAGAAAAGCGGAAAATGAAGTTTTGGATGTTGATATTGAAGAGGTTGAAGAAATTGAAGAAGAAGCTATTCCAGAAATTGATAATGAGGATGAACTAGAAAAAGAAGACGAACAGTTAGAACCGATTGAAACTGCCGAAGAAGAGACTTCGCAGACAAAAGAAGAAGAGAAGACTACTAAGAAGGCTTTACGAGAAGAAAAAAAGAAAGCTAAAGAAGATGAAAAGCTCAAGAAAAAAGAATTGAAAAAAGAAAAAGCTAGAGCAGCGTTAGAAGCTATACGCTTAAAGGAAAAACAAGAGCAGGAAGAACTAGACAGAATTAGACAAGAAGAGGAAGCAGCACAAATTAAACAAGCAGAAGAAGCTGCTAAAATCAAGAGGGAAAAAGCCTTGTTAGAAGAGCAGGCTAAGGCTAAAGCGGACTCAATAAGAATACAGGCTCAAAAAGAAATTGAACTATTAAAAGAACAAAGACGTATAGATAGTATCGCCCAAATTTCGCAAACCAAGAAAGTTGAGGTATTACCTGGTGAGAAATACGAAGAAGTTTCTAATACAACAATAGATGGTTTGGCTCCTGGGTTTTATTTGATAGCCAATGTTTTTGGTACACAAAGGTATTTTAATGCTTTTATGAAAGACCTAGCGGATAAAGGTTTAGCTCCTAAGTCTTTTTATAGAACTGAAAATAAATATAACTACGTGTATTTAAGAAGGTATAACACCATTGAAGAAGCTCGAGAAGCAAGAAATAGTGGCTTAAACGGAAGATACTCGGGTAAAACGTGGATTTTTAGAGTAAAAGGAAATTAGCAATTACTTTTTAATTTCACTTTTTACAAGATGCTCAAGATAAGCCATAGTATTTACTAGGTATTTACGGTCTCTAGTTATTGTGGCCATAGCAACTGCTCCTTGTAGAATGGTATATAACTGTTTTGCAAACTGTAAAGGAGGTACAGGAATTTTCAATTCATGGGCTTTAATACCATTCTCAATAACCAAAGCTAATTTACCTTCAATTTCTTTTACGGTCTCTTTATTAGCGGCAGCCAATAAGGTATTGTTGTGTTGAGAATCTACACCAATATTTAATATAGGGCAACCCCCCATTTGCATTGTAAAAACATCGTATTGTCTGTAAAAACTAATGAAACCAAAAATTTTATCTAAAGCAGTTCCATCAACGTTTAATAAATCGTCAATCTTATTTAGTAAAAGATTTCTATTGTACCTAAAAGCTTCAAGTGCTAAAGCTTCTTTGTTTTCAAAATTACCATAAATAGCACCTTTAGTAAGTCCTGTGGCTTCAGTTAAATGACTCATACTGGTGCCTACATACCCATGCTTGTTAAAAATAGGAGCAACGGTTTCAATGATATATTGAGTAGTTCGTTTAGCTTTAGTTGTCATTAGAATTAGTTTGGTAATGGCTAATATAAAAAAATATATACTGTGTGGTATTAAAAAAGACATCTTAATTGAGATGTCTTTTTGTTAAAATTTTAGAGAGCTACTCTTAACCCTTTACATTATTTATGGTTTCTAAATACAAGTTTATCCTCAAATGAGTCTAGTAGAATAATACTTTCATCTTTAATTCTTCCTGCTAGTAACTCTTTAGATAATTTATTTAAAACCTCTTTTTGTATTAAACGTTTTATAGGTCTAGCGCCATATTGCGGGTCAAAACCTTTATTGGCTAAATAGGCTATAGCTTCTTCGGTTGCATCTAAAGTAATATGCTGTTTTAATAAGACTTTTTTTAATGCTTTTAATTGCAATGAAACTATAGCGTTTATATGCGTTTTGTTGAGTGGGGTAAACATGATAATATCATCAATTCTATTTAAAAATTCAGGTCGAATAGATTTTTTTAACAATGCTAAAACGGCAGTGCGAGCACTTTCTGTTGCGTCATCTATATGGGTAGTGCCCTCAAATTTCTCTTGAATAATGGGGCTTCCTAAATTACTTGTCATTATAATGATGCAGTTTTTAAAATCTGCAATACGCCCTTTATTATCCGTTAATCTTCCTTCATCTAAAACTTGTAATAAAATATTAAAAGTATCTGGATGCGCTTTTTCTATTTCGTCTAATAAGATAACAGAATAAGGCCTTCTTCTAACAGCTTCTGTTAGCTGACCACCTTCGTCATAACCAACATAACCAGGGGGTGCGCCTACTAATCTACTTACGGCATGGCGTTCTTGATACTCGCTCATGTCTATTCTAGTCATGGCATTTTCATCATCAAACAAATAGGTAGCGAGTGTTTTAGCCAACTCTGTTTTACCTACTCCTGTTGTTCCTAGAAATAAAAATGAACCAATAGGCTTTTTGGTGTCTTGTAAGCCTGTTCTACTGCGCCTTATAGCATCAGAAACTGCTTCTATAGCTTCTTCTTGCCCTACAACTCTTTTATGTAACACCTCTTCTAGCTGTAATAATTTTTCGCGTTCACTTTTAAGCATTTTAGTAACTGGAATCCCAGTCCACTTTGCAACTACTTCAGCTATATCTTCATTAGTTACTTCTTCTTTTATGAGGGTGCTTGATTTTTGTTGTTCTAGTAATTCTATATTTAGACTGTCTAATTGTTTTTGCGCTTCTTTGATTTTTCCATACCTAAGCTCTGCTACCGTGCCATAATCACCATTACGTTCCGCTCTTTCTGCATCTAGTTTATAGGTTTCAATGTCTTGTTTTGTTTTTTGAATATTATCAACAACGGTTTTTTCGCTTTCCCATCTTGTGAAAATTTCATTTCGCTCTTCTTTAAAGTTGGCTAATTCTAAATTCAAAGATTTTAATTTAGCACTGTCATTTTCTCGTTTAATTGCTTCAATCTCTATTTCTAGCTGCATTATTTTTCTATCTAAAACATCTAATTCTTCGGGTTTAGAATTTATTTCCATTCTTAATTTAGAAGCAGCTTCATCAATTAAATCAATGGCCTTGTCTGGTAAAAACCGATTGGTAATATAACGCTGCGATAATTCTACAGCAGCAATAACAGCCTCGTCTTTAATACGAACCTTATGGTGTGCTTCATACTTTTCTTTAATACCTCTAAGAATAGAAATAGCACTCTCTGTATCTGGTTCATCTACGACTACTTTTTGAAAACGTCTTTCTAAGGCTTTATCTTTTTCAAAATACTTTTGATACTCATCCAAAGTTGTGGCTCCAATAGCCCTTAATTCTCCTCTTGCTAAGGCAGGTTTTAGAATATTTGCTGCATCCATAGCTCCTTGTCCACCACCAGCACCAACAAGGGTGTGTATTTCGTCTATAAATAGTATAATATCGCCATTGGATGAGGTTACTTCTTTAATTACAGATTTTAAACGTTCTTCAAATTCTCCTTTATACTTAGCACCAGCTATAAGGGCTCCCATATCTAGGGAGTAAACTATTTTATCCTTTAGGTTTTCTGGGACATCACCTTGTATGATTCTATGTGCTAAACCTTCGGCAATTGCAGTTTTTCCTACCCCTGGCTCACCAACAAGCATGGGATTGTTTTTAGTTCTTCTAGATAGTATCTGTAAAATTCTACGAATTTCTTCGTCTCTACCTATCACAGGGTCTAATTTGCCAGAATCTGCATAGGTATTGAGGTTTTTAGCATATTTATCTAAAGAATTATAGGTATCCTCTGCACTTTGTGAGCTTACTCTGCCGCCTTTACGTAGCTCTTCAATAGCTTTTGTTAAATCTTTTTCTGTTACCCCATTGTCTTTTAGAATCTGACTTATTTTGCTTTTAGATTTAAAAATTGCTAGCAATAGATGTTCTATAGCAACAAATTCATCATTCATTTTCTTAGCATATAAAGATGCTTCATTTAAAGTTTTGCCCGCTTCTCTTGAGAATAGTATTTCACTACCAGATACTTTTGGGAAACTTTCTAGTTCTTTAGCTACTATTTTATTGATGATATCGTTATTAACGTTCAGCTTTTTTAATAGATAAGGCAGTACATTTTGTTCAATTTCTGAGATTGCTTTAAAAAGATGTTCGTTTTCTATTTGCTGATGCCCTAAACCTTGCGTAATTTGCTGCGCTTGTTCGATGGCTTCTTGAGATTTTATAGTAAAATTGTTAAAGTTCATTACAACTATTTTAGTTTAGTGTACTCAACAATCTTACCAGTTAGGGGTGTCGGTCAAAATGTCGCTAAAGCATTGAAAATAAAGGACATTTTGTCTGTTTAGTAAGTTTTTGAATAAAGAACGACAAAAATATAAATTAGAAATTATGGGTTTATTTGGAGGTTTATTTGGTGGTGGTTCTACTGAGAAAAAAGAAAAGAAAGTTTTACCGTGGATTCCACTAACTTCTGTAAGTCAGTTGAAAGCAATTGAACAAAAATCTAAGAAAAAAACTCAAGTAATTTTTAAACATTCTACTACCTGTGGTATTAGTAGAATGGTAATAAATATGTTTGTGGAATCCTATGCAATGACTGAAGATCAAATGGATTTGTATTATTTGGATTTACATGCGCATAGAGATGTATCTAATGAAACAGGCTATACCTTTCAGGTAATGCACCAATCTCCTCAATTATTGGTAATTAAGAATGGAACCGCCGTTTGTCATGCATCGCATGGTGCTATTTCTGATGTAGCATTAGATAAATACCTATAAAAAACCCCGGTATTATCCAGGGCTTATTTCTTTAATTGAAGTTGTGTTTTTGCACTATGTTTTTTACCCTTGCTTTTAAATCTTCTCCAGCGTCATAAATCATATCTTCATTGCTAGGGAAGGGAACAGCAGCCAAATCTAACAAGGCAATTAAATCATTATCTAAAGCTCTTTTATCACCACTGTAGTTGGCATAAATATGTTCAAAAACAAATTCACTTGCAATAGGGTAGGCGTTAATCTCTTGTCCGCTTTCTAAATCTGTAAAGCTAACATTAGCTCCTATTTGCGCTGTTTTAAATTGTGTAAATCGGTAAAAATCACAGGTAATGGTTTTAAACTTATCTACTTTAATGTCGTTTCCTAAGCTATCTTTTGCAACATTTCCATTTTTATCAAGAACATATTCAAAACCATCTTTAATTACTTTTTCTTTTACAATCTGCTTTTCATTTACCTGCTCAGGAGAGATATTAATAGCTCTAAAATCAAGATTCATAGCATAATTATACTGTATAGAAGCCACTGGTCTTGTATGAAATTTAGTCCAGAACTTATTTATTCCATAGGTGTCAAAGTCTAAAAGTTCTTCTTCGAGCCTTTTAGGAATAATTTGTTGTGTTTCGTTTTGCAATTCTATTTTCACATAATCCAACCCTTTTTGGTAGGCTTCTTCCATTTTAGTATTCGTATCTAAATAGCCAATATTTAACTCGCTTAGATATTTATAGTCTTCATATGATTGTCTATAATCATACTTGGTAACCGCATTTTTTAGTAAATCAGATGCATTTGTATATAGATATTCAGATAATGCTGTTTTTGTTTCAATGATTTGCGCATCATAGTTATTAAAATCGAAAGTTGCATCTCTACTTTCATTATATATGGGTAGTGGTAACAAAGGTTTAATTCTATTCTGAATTCCTTTTAAGGTATTGTACGTGTTATAAATGCTTTCCAGCTTAGACGGATCACTTTCTTTTTCTAGAAAAGAAATCTTTTCGAGCTCTCTTTGCTTGTTTTTAGCAAAAGCTTCTTCTAAGAATAAAACATATTCTTGATTGCCTTTCTTTGTTTTGTTATCAGACAATTTAGTAATGGCTTTATTTATTGCAGTATAGTAATTACCACTGTTTAAAGCTTCTTGCGTTTTTTTAACTCCACCACAGGCGGTCAGTACTATTAATACGATAATGAGTAAAGATTTTTTCATGGTTTTTGATTTTATGGTTATAGTAGGGCTTTCAATAGCTGTGCCAAAATTATCTTTTTTATAAACGAAAAACTTGAAAAAGAAGTATATGGAGTATGTAATTATTTGATATGTAATACTTTGTAAATTTAAGATCATTGTTAATTTTTGTTGAATAAAAAATATATAATTCTGCTTTTATAGCCCTTAAATTCCCTTTTTCTATTTGTATTTTTGTGCCTTAAATCCATATAAAAATGCATAGAGATCAGCAGATATTTGACCTAATTGAAAAAGAAAGAGAAAGACAAACTCAAGGAATTGAGCTAATTGCTTCGGAAAATTTTACAAGCCCACAAGTAATGGAGGCTGCGGGTTCTGTGCTAACCAATAAATATGCAGAGGGCTACCCTGGCAAACGCTATTATGGAGGCTGTGAAGTAGTTGATCAAGTTGAACAATTAGCTATAGATAGGGCTAAAACACTTTTTGGAGCTGTATATGCAAATGTTCAGCCACATTCTGGATCGCAAGCAAATGCTTCTGTATATCACGCTTGTTTACAACCTGGTGATACTATTTTGGGTTTTGATTTATCTCATGGAGGACATTTAACCCATGGGTCTCCTGTAAATTTTTCTGGTCGTTTGTATAATCCTGTTTTTTATGGTGTTGATAAAGAGACGGGAATGTTAGACTATGATGCAATTCAAGAAATAGCAGAAAAAGAAAAACCTAAAATGATTATTGCAGGTGCATCTGCCTACTCTAGAGATATGGATTTTAAACGTTTTAGAGAAATTGCAGATAGTGTTGGGGCTTTGGTCTTAGCAGATATTTCTCACCCTTCTGGTTTAATAGCAAAGGGTATTTTAAATGACCCTATTCCGCATTGTCATATTGTTACAACTACTACACATAAAACTTTACGTGGACCACGTGGAGGTTTAATACTAATGGGAGAGAATTTTGATAACCCATTTGGAATACGACTTAAAAGTGGTAAGCTTCGTAAAATGTCTGGTTTGTTAGATTTGGCTGTTTTTCCTGGTAATCAAGGTGGGCCATTAGAACATATTATTGCTGCTAAAGCTGTAGCATTTGGTGAAGCATTAACAGATAACTTTTTACATTATATGATACAGGTTAAGAAAAATGCTGAGGCTATGGCAAATGCTTTTATGGCTAAAGATTACAAAGTTATTTCTGGTGGTACTGATAATCATATGATGTTGATTGATTTACGAAATAAAAATATCACTGGAAAAGATGCTGAAAAAGCACTTGAACAAGCAGATAT